>DATHJP010000419.1:0-3915 GCA_035489695.1 Terriglobales bacterium | reverse complement strand
AATCTGCTGATCAAGCTGGGCGTGGCAGCTTCTGCAGCCAGCATTCTGGGGCGTTCTGTCGAATTCAAGTCGCTCTTGTTCCGGGAAGAGCGTTCCCTCAAGCAGAGAATCTATCTGATCTTTTGGATCGCCATTCCCCTGACGCTGGGGGTGTGGATACGGTTTGGGGCCAAGAGTTTTTCGGCAGGGGACTTGTCGTTCGAGGCCACGATTTTATTAGCTGTGCTGGGCGGGCGTTTCACCGGGATGGTAGGCGGCGCGATGTTGGCGCTACCGGCTCTCTTGCATGGAGAATGGGCAACCCTGCCTTTTAATTTGATTTGCGGTTTCACCGTCGGACAATTGCGCAACCTGGCGCCAGACCGGGAAGATATCTGGTCCTTTTCTCCATTTATTGATCTAAGCATTTACCGATGGATCCGCCGCAATCTGCCTAGGCCTCGCCTGTTCGACTGGCAGATCATGTTTTTCGTCACCATCGTGGCGCTACGCTTTCTGCAGTCGGAGCTGACGCGTTTTGTTCCCTCGGCGACTTACAGTTTGGAGAGCCCGAAGTTGTGGGTAGAAGTGTTGATCTACGCTACTTCAATCACGGTGATCGGAATCGAACTGAAGATCTGGAACAGCGTGCGTATCCAGATCAAGCTGGAAGAACAGGGACGCCTGCTGCTCGAGGCCCGTATGGAAGCGTTACAAAACCAGATTAACCCGCACTTCCTCTTTAATACGTTGAACTCAGTTTCCTCCTTGGTGCGTTTTGATCCGGATACAGCCCGCGAACTTATTATCAAGCTGTCAAATATTTTTCGGCGGTTGTTGAGCCGCATTGACGCCTTCGCCCCGCTGCGTGAGGAATTAGAGTTTATCGACAACTATCTGGACATCGAAGTGGTTCGGTTCGGACGGGACAAACTGCGAGTCGTAAAAGAGCTCGAGGCTGCGTCCCTCGATGCGATGGTGCCGAGTATGTTGCTTCAGCCGCTGGTGGAGAACTCGATCAAGCATGGCCTGGCGCCGAAGATCGAAGGCGGCAGCATTTACATGCGCAGCCGGATCACCGAATCCCATTTGATCATTGAAGTGGAAGATGATGGGGTAGGCATGGGCGCGGCAAACTTGTTGGAACGGCCAACTGGCATAGGGGGAACTGGGATCGGTATGGCAAATGTTGCCGAACGTTTGAAGGTGTTGTACGGCGACACCGCCCGCATGACCATCGACAGCCACGAAGGCAAAGGAACTCTGGTGCGTCTTCGCTTGCCGATTCTCGAGACCGAAGGAGCGATACCCGCAGCTCTTTACGAAGAACGAGCCAGCACGCGGCGGTAAAAATCCTCATATTGCGGGATGATCTCGCTGGAACAGAAGCGGGACTTTGCCACCAGACGAGCAGCCTGGCTCATTTCTCGCAGGCGGTTTTCGTCAGT
The DNA here is from genome assembly GCA_035489695.1 of Terriglobales bacterium. Lineage (GTDB taxonomy): Bacteria > Acidobacteriota > Terriglobia > Terriglobales > Acidobacteriaceae > 40CM-3-55-5. Next base: position 2,488 of record DATHJP010000419.1, on the reverse strand, counting down.
GAGCAACTCGATGGCATAGCGCGCCATAGTCTCTACATCTCCAACGTCGGCAAGGTAACCACTCTTTCCGTGATCGATCACCTCAGGTACGCCGCCCACGCGAGTGGCGATGGGAACCACCTCGCAGGCCATACCTTCCAGAGCGGCCAGTCCGAATGATTCTAATTCGCTGGGCAATAACATGATGTCTGCCAATGCAAGCTTCTCGTGAACCTGATCCTGCTTGCCCAGGAACAGGACATCATTGTGGATGCCTTTTTGTACCGCCAGCCATTCCGCTTTGGAGCGGTCGGGGCCATCGCCAATCAGCATGAGTTTGGATGGAACTTTCTTGCGCACACGATCAAAGATTTCGATGGTATCGGTAATTCGCTTCACCGGGCGGAAGTTGGACAGATGAACCAGAATGCGTTCGCCGCGTGGGGCGTACTCATTGCGTCGTTTCGCTGCTTCCGGGTCACGAACATACACATCGCAATTGACGAAGTTGTAGATCACCTGAATGTTGTTCTTGATCTCAAATTCGCGCACCGTGCGTTCGCGTAAATATTCCGAGATAGCGGTCACTCCGTCGCTCTGTTCGATGGAATAGCGAGTAATCGGCAGGTATGAGCGGTCTTGTCCCACGAGCGTGATATCGGTTCCATGCAAAGTGGTAACGAAGGGAAGCTTTCGATGTTTGGGCCCGGCGGCGAGCATCTGGCGCGCCAGCATCGCACTTACCGAATGCGGGATGGCGTAGTGAACGTGGAGCAGGTCGAGCTCATACAATTCCGACACTTCCGCCATACGCGTAGCCAGCGCCAAATCGTACGGGGGATAATCGAACAAGGGATAGCGGGAAACTTCCACCTCGTGATAGTGAATATTGGGATGCGGACCGGTCAGACGAATTGGCTGAGCATAAGAAATGAAGTGAATGTCGTGACCACGCTGGGCAAGTTCGAGTCCGAGTTCGGTGGCGACAACACCACTGCCACCATACGTGGGATAACAGGTGATCCCGATCTTCATGCAGCGGGCCTTTCGCTCCATAGCAGACTCTTCACATTCGATGGAAATGACGTTGCTTCGATTCAGATTTCTGAATGGAAATGGGGAATTTGCCTATGAACCGGCGGGTGGAGCGGTGGAAGATTTTGATTCACTTTCCAGTTTTTCAAGAAAGCGTTGCAGACGCTCCTGGCTTGCCAGGTCCATGCCGGTAAACTCTATCCCCATGCCCACGCCTCCGTCACAAGCTCTAACCACGCCGGTGGTATCGACTTTTTCGGATTCGATCCAGAGCGAAATGTTTAATTCCGTGCCGCGAGCTAAGGGAAGCATGGTCTCTACATAACAGCCACGGCCGCTAATGTCTGTTGCCCCAGTCTGCATCCGGGAACCGGTGCGCTCTTCACGCAATTCAAGAGGAAATCGAAGCTTGAGACGTTCAAATCGACGGTTATCTTTGGAAGAGCCTGAAGTAGGCGAGCTTGAAGTGGCGGGAGCTGGTTTTTCTTTCGCTTGGGTTAGCTCCTTGGTCCACGGGCATTGCTGCCCCTCCACTAGCTGCACGCCAGCTTGGATCTTCAGAAGGTGGCCCGCATCGATGGTCCAAACCACGCGATAGCGAGCTTTTTTGTCGCCCAGTTGCACGCCAATGACGTCACCGGGTGTAACTTGATGTTCGATGCCTGAGAGCTTTGCACCCTGGCTGCTGATGTTGTGAGCCTCGGCATTTTGGAGGAAGGGCTTGCCATCGGCACTCATGCCCAACACTCGTATGACGAGATTGGTTGCGACGCGGGGTTCCGGTCTATTTTCCATCGGGCTGTCGATTGCCTCGGCCCGGACAACGTCATGATAAGCCTGGATTTCGGTCCTGCTGTTATCAAGAGAGTTGCTCGTCCCAATCATCAGGTCAAGTCAGGTCGTGATAAGAGATCAGTTCGATGGAGTTCCGTTGCAGCAGTTCGAGAGTTGCCGGGGCGGTCAGGATTTCCAGCTCCTGCTCCCGCGATTTGCGGAGCCGGGTGCGCAGGCTCTGTAACTCCGGATCGTTATAGCCGGGATGACAGACAAACTCCCAAGTGCCGTCAGACAGATTCTCAATGAGCGAGCGGAACAGTTCCTTGTCCAAAGCACCGGTAGCCACAATCCCGATGGTTCCATCCGTGGTAATCATGCCGGCGTTCTTGACAGTCTCCCGAAAACTTCGAGCAAGGGTTTGCAAGGTGCGGAATTCGATCCAGCGCTTCCATAGGCTGGCGTACCGGAGCAAACCGGCGAGCAGCATTCGCCCAAAGGGATTTCGTACTTTGCGCACACCGCATGTTTGAGCGGCTCGCAACAGCGGTCGTAATAATTGCGGCAGGATATGAACGTGCTTATGAGTGTCGATGTGAGTCACAGAAATTCCGGCCGATTGCAGTTTACGAATTTGTGCTACCGCTTCTAATTCGATCTGAGCAGGGTCGATACGGCGAGTAATGGCGCGCCAGGCCAA
>DATHJP010000418.1:0-5782 GCA_035489695.1 Terriglobales bacterium | reverse complement strand
TTTCGGTTCCTACCAGCCAGATCGAAAAAGCGCTCGCCGGGAATATACCGGTAGTTCGAGCCATGCCCAACACGCCTTGTGCACTGGGTTACGGCATGACAGCACTGTGCAAGGGCAAGTTCGCCACCGCTAAGCAGGCCGAGACTGCTTGTGCGCTTTTCGATGTGGTGGGAAGAACTGTCGTGGTTGACGAAAAACATATGGATGCGGTCACCGGCCTCTCCGCCAGCGGTCCTGCTTATATCTACATCATTCTGGAGTCCCTGGCTGAAGCGGGGGTAAAGGTCGGCCTGCCACGCGATGTAGCCACCTTGCTCGCTGCCCAGACCACCCTGGGAGCTGCTAGCGTGGTCCTATTGACGGGCGATCATCCCGCACTGTTGAAAGACGCCGTCACCACCCCCGCCGGCTGCACGATTGACGGCATCATGGAACTTGAGGAAGGCAAATTGCGCGTAACCTTAATCAAGGCGGTGGTCAAGGCAGCACAACGCGCCAAGGAACTGGCGTATGGATGAGTGCAACAATATGCACACGAAACCCTTGTCCGGCGCGGCCTTCCAGCCATAGCCTTCTTTTTCTGGCACGGAAGTGCCATTTACAGTCCACAGGCTTGGAGAATAAAGTCTCAGAGAATCGCCGCTGGGATGGCGGGCTCCGAGGGGCTTCAACGGATACGCGGGGCGTCTCCCGTCCCTTTCGCATCGTTCCAAAAACTAACCTGGATTGATCGCGGTGGCTACTAACTTCCCCCGCACAAGATTTACCGGCATGGCTATGTCTAAAAGCACTCAAGCGCTGGCTTCATCTATGGCTCAAGTGATTGCATTATCTGAAAGCGACGAAATAATTCGCGTACTGGCTGCCGATAGCAACAGAATGAACAGCCAATTGCTTGCTGCCGCGTTAGAGCGCGATAAGCGTTTCCAGGTGCTGGATCCAGTATCAGATTCGCGGGCACTCCTCGCTGTCGTTGCAAAAGACAAACCCGCGGTCGTAGTGGTCAGCGCCGAACTGGACGATAACCCTCGCAAAGGATTCGAAGTGGCGCGCGAGCTGCACGCGCTGCGCTCCGAAACTCGGGTCGTAATGCTGCTCGACACTCCAGAGCGTACGCAGGTGGTGGAATCTTTTCGAGCGGGAGCCCGCGGCGTATTTTCCCGCAGCGACTCTTTGAAATCGCTGGCCAAATGTATTTACTGCGTCAGCCAGGGCCAGGTCTGGGCCAACAGCAAAGAATTGCGTTATCTCCTGGAAGCCTTGGGCGAAGCCTTGCCGATGCGGATGATCGATGCCAAGGGAGCTGTTCTGCTTTCGCGCCGTGAGCAGGAAGTCGTGCGATGTGTAGCGGAAGGATTATCGAATCGCGAAATTGCGCAGCGCCTGGGGCTCACCGAACACACGGTAAAGAATTACCTGTTTCGTATCTTCGACAAGCTGGGCGTTTCTAAGCGTGTGGAAGTCGTCCTCTATGCCTACAGCCTCGGCACCACTCCTACCGCGGCAACTCCTCCGACTAATGGCGAGAAGAAAGTTCCAGTCGCTGGCGCCATTAAGGTGAGTGGGACTCACGGACCGATCGCCGGGTTCTCATCCCCATCAGCATCCGGCGCGCAGCTTCTTCCCAGATCAAGATATTAGTTCTTGGACTGAGAGTGTTCGTGCCTCCGGCACTTTCTCCAAATGATCTGCGTACACCCAGTGCTGAAGCGCTGGGCTAAGTTTTTTTGCCCCTCCGGGGCGGGTGAGTGCAAATAGAATCCCCGCGAAATTGCAGACCAGATCGTTCTGGAATGCACTGGCGATTCAGCCAAATTTTCCCTACAGGTTTCTGTAAATTGAATCTGGAATCGGGAACGTGCGCTGGTTAAGGACGGCTCCCAGCACTTTTGCTTTACCACTTTGCAGATCCTGAATCGCCTGCCGCGCGGTTTCCCGGCGGGAGGCGTTCGCCTTCAGCACCATCACCACACCATCGGACATGCAGCCCAGTCCTATCGCGTCATTGCAAATGTTCATGGCGGCGGTATCGATCAATACGTAATCGAATTCCTTTCGCAGTTCCGTAATCCGCAAGCGCATGCGATCTGAACTCAGCAGAGCCTGGGCCTCTTCCCCCCGGGATCCAGCGCTGATCAGGCAAAGATTTGGCGTGGACAATGGACGGACAAAGGTTCGGATCGGATCCAATTGTACGAGGGCCTCGGACATACCCGTGTCGTTTTCGCAGCCGAAATACTGATGCAAACTGGGGTCACGCAAATTGGCGTCGACCAGGCACACAGAACCAGCCACGCGACTGGCCAACACTTCGCCCAAATGAGTGCAAACCCAGCTGCACCCGCTTCCGGGTTCGGTGCTCGCGAAAACTACGATGCGGGGCGTATCGGCTCCGGAGGCCAGGAAAATCTGCTGCGCCAGCCCGTTGATTTCCTCAAGCCCCGGTTGAGTCGCGGCCCCAGAAGAAGGCACTGCGGTCGGGGGAATTGTCTCGGCAAATACTTCCCGACGCTTGCCGTCGATGGGACCAAGCAGTTCCTGCTCCTTGCCCAGCTTTTGCAGTAGCTCGAAGTTCTTGCTCATAGATTGGCCTGTAAATGACTGGTCCTTTTCAATTGGGGCGTGATCCTCCAGCCCTTAAGTAGCCCCGGTCTTGCTCCAATGACGTCTGCCAATTCCTTAGCTTTTCCGCAACTTGCTGCATATAGGCCTTGGCGTCAGCAGGACTCAGAGACGGTGCACTGTTAGTCTGAACCGGGATTTGGGGATGAGATGAGGCGGAAAGATTTCCGTTGCGCCGCTCCGAACCACCCGCGGGCAACGACACGGGAACGTACTTGTTGATATCGAGATCGGATATCACTTCCTGGACGACCGCTGAATCTACGGTTTTTTGCCGCAACGCACAAGCCAACGACAATGCATTGAAACAAAAATTATTCACGTTGCGCGGATTTCCTTCAGTGAATTCCGCAATTTGCGCCAGGGCTTCGGGCGTAAACAGCGGCTCGCCGTCGTATCCCGCGATTTGCAAACGATGCTCAATGTAGTTCTTGATCTCCCAGGAGGGCAGCGGTTCCAGCTGATTCACGATCGAGATCCGTTGACGCAGTTGCGCCAGGCCCGCGCTGGCCAGCTTAGTTGCCAATTCCGGTTGCCCGGAGAGGATAATCTGTAACAATTTGGCGCGCGGTGTCTCGAAATCGGAAAGCAGGCGCACAGTCTCGAGGACTTCGGGAGCCAGGTTTTGCGCCTCGTCAACCACTACAATAAAACGATTGCCGGCGCGAGCTTCCTGCAACAATCTGCGATTGAACTCTTCGTGCATCCGCACGAAATCCTGACTATCGTCCTGATAACCCAACTCGGCCAGCAAAAAGCGCATGAATTCTCGCGAGCTGCACTGCGTCTGAAACAGAAATGCGGTCCGCGCCGAACTCCGGAATTTCTCCAGCAGATGAAACAGAAGCGTGGTCTTACCCATCCCCGGCTTGGCAATCAGCCCCAGGAAACCACGGTTGGCTTCCACGCCGTAGTAAAGGGAAGCAAGCGCCTCGCGATGGGCAGCACTCAAGTACAGGAATCGCGGATCGGGGGTCACACCAAATGGCTGTTCCCGGAATCCAAAATACTTCAAATACATTCCGCTCTCCTTTGCCCTCGCTTGGGGAAACCGAATATTATCAGAACTGCGGCCGTTGTGAGACAGACTACGAAAGCCTCGAACTATTGTGAAATGTGCAGAGTAGACTACATCGTCAATGTCGTTCTTAAACTCAGACTTCTTCGGTAGGGGTAACGAAGAGGCTGGATGGTGGTTCGCTATACTACTGTGACCGACACGGCAAGAGTGCGACAAGAGGACAAAAGGCCCAGAGACTAAAGACCCTATTCGGGCAGCAGCATCTCCCAAAAAACTCTGGAAAACCTTCGACCTGGCATTGCCAGAGGATGCGGCCGCCACAGAGGCAGAGGACTCCTTGTCACCCCTGGGGATTCAACATAAAATTTCCGCGCTCGTCACCCTGTGTGTTTGTGTTTCAGGACCTTGGCCTCAGTCGAAAATTTCGAGCCACGAATTAAAGTGGTGGTAGCCGACGCGGTTGCCATGAGTTGCCGCTTGCTGGCTGACGCATTACAGCGCAGCAAGCGCTTCCAGGCGGTCGCAGCGGTCACCCCCAACGATCTGCTCCAGGTCCTTGCCGAAAGTCGGTTTCAAGTTGCGCTCATGAGTACTATGGCAGATGAGCAACTTGCTGGCAGCGGTTTGCTGCGTCAAATCCGCGAACTTCACTCCGACGTAAAGATTGTTGTGCTGTTTGACGTCTTGGAACGGAACACAGTTGTGGAAGCTTTTCGAGCCGGCGCACACGGCGTCTTTTGCCGCGCTGATTCGTTTCAGGCGCTTTGCAAGTGCATCTATTGTGTGCATCAGGGCCAGGTCTGGGCCAGTTCCACGGAGTTGCAGTTCGTTGTAGACGCGTTGGTAGAACCGGTTCCAATGGAGACCCGCACTCTGGTTGGCTCGCGTCCACTAAGCAAGCGCGAGGAAGAAATTGCGCGTTTGGTTGCCGAGGGGCTTAGTAACCGACAGATTTCCCAACGCCTGACGTTGAGTGAACATACAGTCAAGAACTATCTGTTCAGAGTTTTTGAAAAAATCGGGGTGTCTACCCGCGTGGAACTGGCTCTGTATGCTCTTAATCGCCGGCAGGTTCGCCGTACACATCCGCAAGCAATTAAGCCGGTGATTCAAAACCTCACCGCGCGCTCGTAAAGACGAACTACGCACAGCTCAAGCATTACTTCAAGGAAGCCTGAAATTCACCGTGATCCGAGTTGCGAACTCGGTCGCGCGGCCGTTTACTCGATAGGGTTTGAAGCGCCATTGCCGGACAGCCTCTAACGCCGCTGGTGCGAGTGCAGAGTCGCCGCTCAGGACAGTTACACTCCGCACGCTTCCGTCCTCATCCACCACTGCACTGAGCGTAACCGGACCCTGGATGTTCTGCCGACGGGCCGATTCGGGATACTGTGGTTCAACTCGCCGAATCAGATAATTATTTGCGATCTCCGGGGAAACGGCCGTTACACCGCCAACACCTTGCTCTGTTTCATTCGTGGTCGCATCTGGATTGGACCCACTACCTGTACTTTTCTGACCCGATTTTTGTCCCGGGGTCATCCGAAAAACGACTTTGCCATTTTCGTACACCACCAAGTCACTCGGCGGCGAAGCCTTGGGACGACTCTTGATGTTCGATTGCTTCGATCCGGCGCCATCACTTCCCTTTTCGCCTGTCCGTTGGGGGGATGTAGCACCGGTTTGCGAGGCGATGGGTACTTGAGCAGGAGACTCGGGACGTTGTGATGGAGATGTATTCGCTGGCTGCCTCCCGCCTACGCCTGTAACTCTTTGCCATTCGGCGCGGCCCAACATCCAGCCTAGCAGTAGGGCAAGACCAATCACGGTTGCATTGAGAATGTCTGTCCAATTATCGCGAGGCCGGTGATTCTTTCTTGTCACCTGAGACACTTGGGCTGCCGGAAGTATTGCAGTATTTTGATCCGCGTTCGGCACTGCCACGGAAGACGATGCGGTCGAAGCCGGTACAGCCGGTATCTCCGCGGCGCGGCGAATGTTTTCTAGAATCCGCCGCGAAAGCGCTTGCACTGTCTGAATGTCGCGATCACTGAAAGCGTTGGGACGCGGTGAATAAATCTGGAATATCCCGGTCACTTCTTCGCCGTTCAATACGGGCACCGCCAGGATCGAGCGCAC
>DATHJP010000417.1:0-10687 GCA_035489695.1 Terriglobales bacterium | reverse complement strand
ATTGCCCGGGTAAATAATCAGATCATCACCCGAACCGAATTTCAGCGCAGCAAAGACCAGCTGAAGCAGGAAGCGCAACAACAGGATCCCGCCAACGCCGACAAAACATATTCCGATCGCGAGAAGGACATCCTCCGTGATCTGATCGATCAGCAACTGCTGCTTGAGAAAGGCAAAGACCTGGGAATCACCGGGGATACTGAACTGATCAAAGCGCTGGACGAGATGCGCAAAGACATGAAGCTGGAGAGCATGGACGATCTGGAAAAGGCCGCGGAATCCCAAGGAATCTCATGGGAAGACTTCAAGCTAAATAGGCGCAATCAGATCATCACTCAACAGGTGATCGGGCGCGAAGTTGGCCAACGGATGTCCATCCCCAAGGAAGAAATTCAGAAGTTTTACGACGAACACAAAAGCGAGATGGAGCAGCCCGAACAGATCCGTTTAGGCGAAATCCTGGTCTCCACAGACAAGAAAGGCGACGCGGATACGCGTGACGATTCGCAACGGCTGGCCGCGGCAGAGGCTAAAGCGCAGGACTTGCTGGCCCAAATCCATAAGGGAAGCAGTTTTGAGGACGTCGCCAAAAAGAATTCCGATGGACCCACAGCTGCCCAGGGCGGCGATCTTGGCGGCTTCAAGCGAGGTACGCTGGCCAAGGAACTGGAAGACAAGACTTTTGCTATGAAGGCTGGCCAAGTCTCCGACATTATTCGTACCAAGCAGGGCTTCGTCATCCTTAAAGTCGCAGAGCATCACGACGCCGGGGTGCCACCGCTGAGCGAAATGGAAGGCCATATCCAGGACGCGATCTATATGCGTAAGCTTCAACCTGCGCTGCGCGCCTACCTGCAAAAACTGCGTGAGGAAGCTTACATCTTCACCAAACCTGGCTATGTGGATTCCGGCGCCAGCCCCAATCAGACCCAACCGATTGAGACAGCAGCAAAGGATGCCACCGCCAAGCAGCTCAAAAAGAAGAAAAAGTTGGGCCTGTTTTAGTTTAAGCTGTAAAAATAGTGGCTAGTTGCTAGTCAGAATTACTAACCACTAGCACTGTTCACCGTTGCGGGATCTCACATCGCCATAGCCTGTGGCGCATGAGCACAAGACAAAACGTCCTATGAAGGTTTTTTTCCTAGCGGATTGTGCCCAGCACGAAAATAAGGTCATTACCTCCAGCTTCGTGGTGGTTTCCAAACAGGTCAAGCCCAAGAAGTCCGGAGAGCCCTATCTCGCGTTGACCCTCGGCGATCGTACCGGACAGCTGGAAGCCAAAATGTGGGACAACGTTGAGGACGCCCTGGACGCCTTCGAGCAAGATGACTTTATTAAGATCAAGGGCCTGCTTAACAAGTATAAGAATCGTTTTCAGATTACGATTCACAAACTTCGGCGCTTAGGCGATTCCGAAGTCGACTTCGCCGATTTTCTTCCCAAAACCACCAAGGACATTGGCGAGCTGTGGCAGACTTTAGCGGGCTTTGTGGCCACTTTTCAGGATCCCCGTCTTAAGGCTCTGGTCGAGGCCTTCATGAGTGATCCCGATATTGCGGAAGCCTACCGCACTGCCCCGGCCGCCAAGACTTTGCATCATGCCTACATCGGAGGCCTGCTGGATCACGTAGTGTCACTTTTCCGTTCGTGCGATTTGATGTGCCGAAATTATCCGCAGATTAATCGTGATCTGCTGTTGACGGGAGCATTCCTGCACGACATCGGAAAGATTCACGAACTGGCGTACAACCGCTCTTTCTCTTACACCACGCGCGGCCAATTGCTCGGACACATGGTGATCGAGCTGGAAATGGTGCACGCCAAAATTGCTCAGATTCCGAACTTTCCCAGCGAACTGAAGACTTTGGTCGAGCACCTCATCATCAGTCATCACGGCCAGTACGAGTTCGGTTCGCCCAAACTGCCCATGTTTCCTGAAGCCATGGTGCTGCACTATCTCGACGATCTCGACTCTAAAATGGAGAGCATGCGGGCGCATTTCGAACGCGAAGTATGTTCCGAGGGTGTATGGACGGGCTATAACCCATCTCTTGCCCGGCCGCTTTTAAATACGACGAAATTTCTGGAGAAAAAACCTCCGGCCGCAGCTGAAGGTGTGTCCGTCGAGGCTTCCGAAACGCAAGCTGCTGCCACGATGCCCGAGCCAGAGTCGTCCGACCCAGCCCCGAGCGCAGATTCAATGGCTGCCACTGCTGGGCCGGAAAAGATTTGATTTCCGAATTTGGAGATTGCGGTTATCCACAGACCGCGCATTTCGTAAGCCAATTGCGCGCGCTCCTATTTTTCTGATACATATCCCCAATGGAGGTAATCGTATGCGATCCCGCTGGATAAGACTCACCCTGGGCCTCTATCTATCTCTTGTATTGATAGCGTGCGGCAAAAAAACTCCCGAATCGACGGACACCAATCAGCCCGCCACCTCTACGACCGACACTAGCAAAGCTCAACCGGCCCAACCGAGAGCACAAGCCGTAACCGTGGTTGTTCCTGCGGGAACCGTGCTGACCGTGCGCCTGGGCCAGGCTGTCGGCTCGAAAATCAGCACGTCCGGACAAACCTTCGCCGCCACTTTGGCTAGTCCCGTGACCGTGGGCGGGAACACCGTCATACCTGCGGGCGCGAGTGCATCGGGTATCGTCGTGGACGCGAAGCCTCTGGGAAAGTTCAAGGGCGCTGCCACTCTCCAGCTCAAGTTGACTTCGATTAACGTCAATGGCACAGACCATAACGTTGAAACTTCAGCTCTTGTCCGCAGCGCGACAGGCAAAGGAAAACGTACTGCTACCATGATCGGCGGCGGCGCGGGCCTCGGCGCGCTCATCGGCGGATTAGCCGGAGGAGGAAAGGGCGCCGCCATCGGCGCAGTCGCTGGAGCGGGCGCCGGTACTGCCGGTACCGTATTCACCGGCAATAAGGACGTTGTGCTTCCGGCTGAGTCCGCGCTCAGCTTTAGACTCAATCAACCGCTGGAATTGAAATAGCGTCTTCGGATTTGAATAGCCCACGGTCCATGCCGTGGGTTATTTTTTTACTGCTATGCTCGACTTTGGTCGGTTCAAAGTTCTAACTTTCGATTGTTACGGGACTTTAATTGACTGGGAAACCGGGATCTTTTCCGCACTTCGTCCTATCCTCGCGGCACATGGCAAGCCCATCACCGATTCCGCCCTCCTAGAGATGTACTCCACCCTCGAAGCTGAAGGTGAGCAGGGAGAATTCCACCCGTATCGTGAAGTATTGCAGTCCGTCGTCCGCGGCTTCGGAGAGCGTTTGGGATTTACTCCTACAGCTGCCGAGATACGCTCCCTCCCGGAATCGCTCGCCACCTGGCGTCCATTCCCGGACACCGTCCCCGCCCTTCTCCAATTGAAAAAGCGCTATCAACTCGCAGTGATTTCTAACGTCGACGACGATCTATTCACCGCTACCGCCCCGCAACTCAAAGTAGCTTTCAACTACGTAATTACCGCGGGACAGGCGCGTTGTTACAAACCTGGTCTCGAAATCTTCAAGATAGCTCTAACCCGGATCGGTGTTCCTGCCAGCCAAATACTGCACGTCGCTCAAAGCATTTATCACGATGTGATTCCCGCTAAATCGCTTGGCATCTCCACCGTGTGGGTAAATCGGCCTTCGCCCAGACCCGGCGCCGGTGCCGCCAAGTCCGCGTCGTCAAACCCTGATCTGGAAGTCATCGACTTAACCGCCCTAACTAAGAACTGAGAACCAGCATCAGAGAACTGCCTTTTTCAAACCACGCTTTCTCCTGAATACCCTTTCAGGCACTCCGGTATTAAACTGCTGGAGTTTTGATTCGCTGCCACTCGCGTCTAAAATTGGGAGCTGAAATGTCCACTACGGCTACACGCATCAATCCTCTTTCCTACCTCACCGAACAATTGGACGATCTCAAAGCCAAGGGCACCCACTTCCGCCTCCGAGTGCTGGAGGACGAGCAAGCACCGGTTTGCACCTTCGACGGCAGGAAAGTGATTAACCTGGCGTCCAACAATTACCTGGGCCTGACCACACATCCCAAGCTGCGCGAAGCAGCGCTCGATGCCACCCGCAAGTACGGGGTGGGATCGGGCGCAGTGCGCACCATCGCCGGCACCATGAAAATTCATATGGAGCTGGAAGAGAAAATCGCGCGCTTCAAGAACGTCGAGGCCTGCGTGGTCTTTCAGTCCGGCTTCGCTGCCAACGCAGGCACAGTGTCGGCGGTGCTGGGCAAGGACGACTTCATCATCTCGGACCAGTTGAATCATGCGTCCATCATTGATGGAGCGCGTTTGTCCAAAGCAAAAATCCTTGTGTTCCGGCATAAAGACGTCGAGCATGCGGAGGAACAACTGGTCAGCATCAAGCATCAGCCGGGCCGAAAGTTGCTGATCTCCGACGGCGTCTTTTCCATGGACGGCGACATCGGACCTCTGCCACAACTGTGCGATCTGGCCGAGAAATACGGAGCCACCATGATGGTCGATGATGCCCACGCGTCCGGAGTGCTGGGCCGCAACGGCCGCGGCACCATTGACCATTTCAACGTACACGGGCGTGTTGATATCCAGGTAGGCACGCTCTCGAAAGCTGTGGGCGCACTGGGCGGATACGTTTGCGGCTCCCGTGATCTGATTGATTTTCTATATCACCGCGCGCGCCCGTTTCTATTTTCCACGTCGCATCCACCATCTGTGGCCGCAACTTGCATCGCCGCATTCGACGTCTTGGAAAACGAGCCGGAGCGCATTGAGAAGCTTTGGGACAACACTCGCTTCTGGAAGAAAGAATTGGGCCTGCTCGGATTCGACATCGGTGGTAAAACCACACCGGCAAGCGAGACTCCGATCACGCCCATCATCATCGGCGACGGCAAGCTCACCATGGATTTCTCCCGCGAACTATTCCAGGAAGGCGTCCTGGGTACTGGCATCACCTTTCCGACCGTGCCCGAAGGTAAAGCCCGCATCCGAACCATCATGACGGCAACGCACAAGAAAGCAGAACTGGATCAGGCGCTGGAAGTGCTGAAGAACGTGGGCAAACGAATGGGCATATTGGCGTGATTAATAGCTAGGAGCTACGGCAAGAATCATAGAGAGCTGCCCGGCAGAAGTGCCGATGTCCCGGCATGTTCCACGTGGAACATTAGGCCGATTTGTAACTTGCCTATGCCCTGTGCTGAATGATCCCGCCCACGATCGTCGCGACTACCTTCCCCGTGAGTTGCCAGCCATCGAAAGGAGTGTTGCGCGACTTGGACAGCGACTTCGAGGCGTCGAATGTCCAACGCTTCTTGGGACCAAAAATAGTCACATCGGCGTAGCTGCCGCGAGCGAGCGTGCCGCGACCTCGCAGATCGACCACGCGCGCCGGTCCTGCAGTGAACAGCTCCACGATTCGCGCCAGCGGAATCTTCTGTTCACGATGCAGGCGGGTGATCGCGATTCCCAACGCAGTTTCCAAACCTGTAATTCCAAACAGAGCGCGTTCGAACTCGATGATCTTTTCATGTGGCGCATGCGGCGCGTGATCGGTGGCGATGGCGTCCACTGTGCCGTCGGCCAGGGCCACGAGCAGTGCTTCGCGATCCGCCGAGGAGCGTAGTGGGGGATTCATTTTGAAGTTGGTGTCATACTCGCCGACATTTTCATCGATCAACGTAAAGTGATGTGGAGTAACCTCGCAGGTGACGCGTGTCCGGCCGCGCTTGCCGCGCCGGACCGCCTTCAGTGCGTCGGCAGTTGAAAGATGAGCGACGTGCAATCGTGCCCCAGTAAACTGCTGGGCCAGTTGTACATCGCGTTCCACGATCGAAGCTTCAGCAGCAGCTTTCATCCCACGGAGTCCCAGGCGGAAGGCAGTCGGCCCATCATTCATCGAACAATTTTCGGTCATGCGAGTATCTTCCGCATGCTGAATTACCGGAAGATTAATCTCAGCGGCGACCCGCAACGTCTCGCGCATAATGTCGTCACTCAGGATGGGCTTACCGTCGTCAGTGACGGCCACGGCGCCGGCGCGTTGCAAGCCGCGAAAATCGGTAAGCACTGCGCCTTTGCTGGCATGGGTGGCGGCCGCCACTGGAAAAACGTTGACCACCGCGCCGCGCTCTGGCTGTTGCACCCAGGTGATCCACTCGGACGAATCCAGAACTGGATGCGTGTTTGGCATGCAGCAGACAGAAGTGAATCCGCCAGCCACCGCGGCGGCGGTGCCAGTGGCGATGGTTTCTTTGTAGGCTTGGCCCGGCTCTCGCAAGTGAACATGCAGATCAATAAAGCCGGGAGCAACGACTAGGCCGCGAGCGTCGAATTTTTCGTCAGCGCCTCCACGAATTTTATTAGGCAGAGCGACTTCAGCCACACGACCATCGCGCAAGAGCACGTCCATGAGAGCGTCGACCTTCGCGGCGGGATCGATGACGCGACCGCCACGAATCAACACCGAGTTGGCTCTATCTCGTGCCATTCGATCGTGAATTTATCTGGCTCTTCCTAACGCTTTCGCCAGGATCGCCATGCGTACGGGCACACCGTTATGGACTTCCTCAACGATCACCGACTGGGGACAGTCGGCCACTTCCCAAGTCAGTTCCAGACCACGAATAATCGGGCCGGGATGCATGACCAGTGCGTCACGCTTCGCGAGCTTAAGCCGCGTCATAGTCATCTGGTATCGCGCGATGTAATCCTGCAGTCTGATCTTCATGCCGGCCAGCCGTTCTTTTTGCACGCGCAGCACCATGATCACGTCCGCGCCCCGTATTGCGTCTTCCGCAGTGCGCGTGATATGTAGGCCGGGAGCCAGGCTGGTGGCCACTTCGGGCAAGAACTGGGGTGGTCCACAAAGCGTTATGCGGGCGCCGAATTTACTTAGCAAATGAATTGCGGAACGGGCGACGCGACTGTGATAAATATCTCCGACGATGGCCACTTGCAATCCCTTGATCGACTTTTTGTGACGCAGAATGGTGTAAGCGTCGAGCAATGCCTGTGTGGGATGTTCGTGCATGCCATCCCCGGCATTGAGGACTGGAATATCAAGATGGGTTGCCATCAGCAGAGGAGCACCGGCGTGCGGATGCCGGACTACGATGAGATCAGCACCAACGGCGCGGAGGGTGTAGGCAGTGTCGAGCAGCGACTCGCCCTTTTCTATACTTGATCCGCTGGAGAGGACCAGCGTCGTCATCGCGCCCATGGACTTCGCGGCAATTTCAAACGAACTGCGAGTGCGGGTGGAAGCCTCGTAGAACAGAAGCAGCACGCGCTTTCCCCGCAGCAAAGGGCGGGGCTTCAGCGGATTCATACGCCGGGCCAGCCGGAGCAGGGCCACGATCTCCGCCACTTCCATGTGCTCGATTCCGAGCAGCGAACCACGCGCAATTCTGTTCATGGTTTGCCTGGGCTTCTAATGACGGAAATGCTTACCGGACTCACATTCAGCTTTGCTTCTCGATGAGTAAGACTTTTTCACTCTGGTCGGTCTCGCGCAATTGCACTTCAATGATTTCCTGCAGAGTGGTTTGCACTTTGCGCCCGACAAATGTCGCCTCGACTGGTAATTCGCGGTGGCCACGATCAATCAGCACACAGAGTTGGACCCGCTTGGGCCGTCCCTGACGGAAGAGGGCGTCGAGTGCAGCGCGCGTAGTGCGCCCGGTGTAGAGAACATCGTCCACCAGGACGATATTCTTACCGGTGATGGGGAAACCGATTTCGGTTTTCTGCACCACCGGTTTCGAACCCAGAGTCGAAAGATCGTCGCGATACAGTGTGATATCCAGTGTGCCTACCGGCACCGGACTCTTTTCGATTCGCTCGATGATCTGCGCCAGACGCTGCGCCAGCGGCACGCCTCGCCGGCGGATTCCCACCAAGCCTAAGTCAGCCGCCCCCTCATTTTTTTCAGCGATTTCATGGGCCAGGCGCACCAGAGTACGCTCGATTTCCGATGCGGACATCAGCTGCGACTTCTCTCGCAGATTGGGCTGGCGCGGGGAGGCTCTCGCGGTCATGAACGCAGCATCATACGTGGGGGAAGCATCGGCGGGCAAGGCAAAGTCCGGCATTTAGCACTTGGCACTTAGCATTTAGCCATTAGGGGGCACTGGTGGTTCCGTTCGGTCCACGCAAAATTCGTGAGGGCCAAATGCTAAGTGCTGAATTTCAATGCAGAATGCGAAAGCTACAGCCGATCTTTACGTCGCAGCATAGCCGCTGCGAGTGCGGCGCCCAGACTGGAGAAAGCCATGAAGGCGAGACACACTCCGATCAGACCCAATAACATCATGAGAGCCAGACCTTGTGGACTCTTGAGGTACTCAACCGCCTGTTGCGCCTGCGGATCGGAGCTGCGCGCGGCGGATTGCTGAATGGCTTGTAACATGGCGTCACGCAGTTGCCCACCGGTACGGAAGATCAGCATTTCAATAGCGGTGAAGATAGCGAAAATGCCAAAGCCGAGAACCCCGCTCAGCGCGCCCAACCGTGCGCCCACGCCGGGGGTCAATGCGGCGACTGGGTTACGTCGGCGATAAAACAATACGGAGAGCGCGCCGGCAACAGCAAGCATAACCAGCCCCAAAGGGCCTGCGGGAATGATCATCACTGCGGCCGCTATCAGCCCGCCCATTGCCGCAGCAGGCAAAGCATGAGACCACTGCAATGCGGATACCTGAGGATTGTTTGCATGGGATCCTGGGGTCTTGACTTCCAGGTCGGAATCAATGGCGGGGATGGTAATTGCCTCACCTGCAATGACTCGGATTTGCGGAGCGTTGCATTGCGGACAGAAAGCTATTCCGTCGTCGACCACAGCACCGCATTGATAGCAGGAATGTTCCACTGAATTTCAAATTACAGCAGGATGGATGGCCCGGCAACAAAGCAGACAGGTGGCTGACCATCGACAAGTCGATCTCACACACACCTAATTATCGATCCTGTGAGTCTCTCGGCTGGAATTCAGGTTCGCCGAACTGCCACAGCAGGAAGCTCCAGGAATTAGCCAGCCGCGCTTCATATTCCGCCGCTGTATTGCCGACGTCATGGCCTCCTTGGTAGTCGACGTACAACAAGACCGGTTTCCCGCTGGTCGTGGCTGCCTGCAACCGCGCCACCATCTTGACCGATTGCCACGGTCTGAGATGCGCGTCGTTAATCCCGACTGCGAATAGGGCTGCCGGATAGCCGGTTCCCTCTTTCACGTAATGGTAGGGGCCCATGGCATAGAGGGCCTTAAAACCTGCTTCGGTTTTTGAGCTACCGTTTTCGGGTACAACGTCAAGTCCGTCCGTGGCCTCAGCGCGCAACATGTCCGAAACCCCGACGTCGACAAGGACCGCGGCGAACAGATCCGGCCGCTCGGTGATCGCTCGCCCAATCGTAATGCCGCCCATGCTTCCTCCCTGACCGGCCAAGTGGGACGGTGACGTGTATTTTTTCTCGATCAAGTACTGGGCACAGGCAATGAAATCTAGCCAGGTGTTGGATTTTGTTGGTCCCTTGCCGGCCTGGTGCCATTCCTCTCCATACTCGCCGCCTCCCCGCACATGACAGGTCGCTTTTACTCCGCCGCGTTCGTACCAAGCAAGCAGCGTGTGATCGAACTCCGGGCCTTGAGATACTCCGTAGGCGCCGTAACCATAGAGAAGGGTTGGGTTCAATCCATCGAGCTTTATTTTCTTGGGATGAGCAATGGAAAGCGGTACCAGCGTGCCGTCGTGGCTTGGAACTTTCACTTCCACGGTCTGGACATCAGCAAACTCATCGTGCGGGCCGGAAGGCTGGAGTTTTGTATCCGATACCAGCCTGGTGGTTGGATCGTAAGCATAGATCTTGTACGCCTTGGTCCACGAATTCAAAAGCAGCAACGTTCCCGGAACGCGGGGATCCGAACCAAACGCCGAGCCTTGAGGAGGAGCAGGACGAAATGGAAACACGGCACCCTCAAATGGGAGCGCAACCCTTTCTAAGTGTGCTCCCTCGCCGTACGGCACGCGCAATACGCGGCCGATGCCACCGTCCAGCACCCGCACGTAGAGTGCATCCTGGGCAGCGACGATGTTTTGGAGGACGGCTTCGCCCGCAGGAATGATCGTTTCCGCAGAGGACAAGTCCGGATTACGAGCATCAACGTGAATGATCTTGTAGCGCGGAGTGTTTTTGAAGGTCAGGAGATAGAGGTCGTCTCCGTGGATCGCGATGTCGGCTACGTCATCGGATAAGTCTGCGACCTTGCGCCACGGAGTACTCGACTTGCCAATGCTATTCACTGGCGCGATATAGAACGCGCTGTTCGGCGCGGCAATCGGAATTCCGAGGACTCCTAAAGCATACTTTGATTCGGGTTGGGTACGGATTGATGCATAGAGCCCCGGATCAACTTCGATTGATGGCACCACCCCGTAGCCGAATACCGCCTGGTCTTTCGCGGGGTCAGTCCCTAAAACGTGCAAGTACGCACTATATTTCTGCCTGACTTCGGCTGTTGGCGCACCGGCCGGCAAGGTCTGCAAGCGTCCGTAAACGAGCGAATGATTATCCGGCAGCCAGGCCGGGTATGACTTGACGCAACAGCGGGCAATTACATCGCCGGTCTCGCGTCCCGAAGCGGTTTCGATGATGTGTATCTCGGTATCGTTCTCCGATCCTCCAGG
>DATHJP010000416.1:0-3921 GCA_035489695.1 Terriglobales bacterium | reverse complement strand
CCCATGCAAAACCGATGCGCGGTTCAAAATCCTTTAGCGTTGGATTGCTGAAGAAGGGATCGCCCAAATGAGGGGTAGCATCTGAGATGTTGCGCAGGTTTGCCAGCTTGCCATGAGTCTCCTTTATCACCGTTGACATTTCGTAGCGCAGGCCGAGATTTAAGGTCAGGTTGGGTCGCGCGCGCCAATCGTCCTGCAGGTATACACCGAACAGAGTCTCCCGCAGATTGCGTGGAGAAAGGGTGCTGGCAATTCCGCCCTGGAATTTCGTGGGCTGGTTGGTGAGAAATCCTTCCACATTATCGAAGTTCCAGATTCCATTTGGGTCGGTGTCGGCAAGCACGTTGAGCAGCATGCGTTCAACAGCAACGCCGAAGCGGAGGGAATGCGTGCCTTGAGTAAGGAACGCGTCGTCATAGAGTTGGATAGAATTCCAATGGTAGAAATAAGTAGGACTTCCACCCACCCCACCGGTAAAGTCTGTGACTCCACCACCGATCAGAACCTGGGTCGCAGCCCGGCCTGCAAACGCGCCCCCGACACCCAGATCGATCCTAGAGGCGTCCGGATTGATCGCCTTCTGGCTCTCGTTGTTGTTTACCGTTTCGTGATTGCCCCCAATACGGATGGAATTGGCGAAGCGAGGCGTGAAGACGTGGGTCTCCTCCAGCGCCAGGAACTGTCGCGAGGTCAATGTGTCGAACTCTACGTTATTCAGTCCGTCGGGCGACGAGTAAGGGGTCTTGTCGAACATGTACGTCCCGAAAAGGCTGTCGCTGTTAGAGATCTTGTGGTCGATCCGTCCAGTAAAAAAGTTTTCGTTAACCACCTGCTGGCCGACGAACGTGTAGGTTCCAAGATCTCCATTACCAAAGACAGTGTTGGGATCGGGTAGATGGTAAAAGGTGAGATATTGTGCCGCCGATGGATCGACCGCGACTGTGTGTTGGCAACTCGGGTCTAGCGAACAAATCTGCCCATTCCGTGCGGCTTGCGAGGGCACTGTCGTAAAAGTCGAGATTCCCTTCGACTGTCGGATGCCTTCATAGTCGGCGAAGAAAAATGTATGGTCCTTCACAATCGGCCCGCCTATGGCTCCGCCGAACTGGTTCCTCTTGAATGGCGGGATGGGCTTGGTAGGATCGTCGAAATAGTTCCTGGAGTCCAGCGCGCTGTTGCGAAGAAACTCGTACACACTGCCGTGAATCTGATTGGTTCCCGAGCGTGTAACCGCGTTGACCACTCCTCCGGAGGTTTTGCCATACTCCGCGGAATAGTTGCTGGTCAAGACGGAAAACTCCTGAATGGCGTCGACGCCCAAGTTCCCTCCCAATACACTGCCGGGCGCTCCGTTGGCGTAGTCGTTAAGGCTGACTCCATCTAACCGATAGTTGTTTTGCTGTGGCCGCGCGCCGGAAATAGTCAGCTGCTGACCGAAGCCGCGATTGCCTCGATCGGTGCCTGCTGAAAAGTCGGGCTGAGTGTGAATCGCATTCACTCCAGGCTGCAGTTGTGCCAGGTCGGTCCAACTGCGGCCGTTCAGGGGCAGTTCACGAACCGTGGTTGCGTTCACTACGGCGCTGATATCCGAGGTGCCAAGCTGCACAGCAGGAGCTTCGGTGGTCACTTGCACCGTCTCAAGTGCCGTACCGATCTGCATCGTCATATCCAAAACCGCGGCCGCTCCTACGGTCAGTGCGATGCCCTTTCTGACCTCGGTCTTGAATCCTGGGGCCGAAAACTTTAGCTCATAGTTCCCTGGCAGCAGGTTCGGCGCAGTATAGAAGCCTTCATCATTCGTGGTTAAGGCCCGGTTGACGCCCGTGTCGACGTTGGTGATGGAGATTTGAGCATTAGGAATGACGCGGCCGTGGCTATCTGTGACAGTCCCGGAAACCGTTCCTCCTGCCACTTGTGCGTGAACCTGAAGGTTTGCCAGGACGCCGGAGATGAGTACCAAAGCTAGAACACTCCCACCGAACCTTTTCAAATGTGATTTCATCGAGCACTCCCCCTTTTTTGGGACACGGCGCTTCGCTTAATATCGGGAAGGATCAGAAAACATCACTCTACTTATTTCGCCCCGTCAGTTTGCAGCAAACATCCAGCCTTAGTTGGCCACGCGCAAAAGAAATGAATATTGGTCAGGACTCGAGCAGTGGTGACAATGTTCCCCGAATATTAATTGTGCATGAACGCAGAATGAAAATCTCTTCATCGATTAACGCAATCGGACCTCGAGGAATTGCGGTTAAGATCGCACAGTGACTGGAAATCAAAGACTTTTTATCTCTTGAGGAGGTAAGAAATTGTCGACACTTCTGGTGATCTTTTGGACCTTGGGTATGATCTTTATTCCCGGGGCGCAGTCTCAGACCAGTACGCCTTCGAAACAGGTTAGCGCCGGCGCATCTCCGCAAGACTCTGCAGTCAATCTGCCGCCAGCCTCCAAAGTTGAAATCGACAACCAGCAAGTCCGAGTGATTCGCCGATACCATCAGCCTCACGAGAAAGTTCCGCTCCATTCCCATGCGGGGGGTGTGGTTGTCTACCTGACCGAAGTCCGCGAAACAAGCACTAATCCCGATGGCACATCTCATCAGGTCACACACCACGCTGGCGACGTCATATGGAGTCCTGCCCACACCCATTCCCTGGAGAATCTGGCAGACACTCCGATCGAAGTTATTGAAATCGAACTGAAATCCGCTCCGAGTAGCGGTGTGACTTCAAGTTCCCACAAACTGCCTGCGGATACCTGGAATGCTGCCTTGGCAAGATAGCAGGCACTGTTCCTGGCTTGAGATACCGAATGTTGGCTTCGTAACCCAACGGCCACCTTGGAGGTTCGTTACGTTTCGAACTGCGTCAGTCGCCCCGTGCTCTTCGCAGTGAGCGAACTGAAGATGCACAGCAATGCAATATTGCCCGACAAGGAATTACATTTCAACCTACTGATTGGAACTCACAACGCTAAATGTCTTTTGTTTCAAGCGGTTTCCCACTACGAAGACTGGCAGAAGTAGGCAAGTTTAGGCCCAGTTGTTATGAAGGATGTTATGAAGTTCGCCTACTACCTTATCGCCCGTCGAGCCCCTAATATAAAGGTAGTGCCGGGAGTGAAGTCGGACCCCAAAGGGTCGAAGCCCGGCGGATTTTGAGTGTGATGCTGCACTTTTGCAAGTCCTAGTGCTCCAGCATTTTCTGCAACTTGCATCTGACGCTGCCACGAGACTGGTGCAGTTCGGAGTAGTCTCGTGCGGGCCTGTTGCGCACACTTTGCGCACACCAATAAGGAAGTTGCGACTACGTGTAGACAGGGTACGCCTACGGGACCGCCCTTGGGACCCTTGGAGATAATGCAGTGACTCAGTCTCCGGAATCACTTCCGGTTTGCCCGTCAACCGATCGCAATTGGTAACATGTCGATGGATCATCGAACGTTGCTCCACCACTCGTTGATGCAGCCAACCTGGAAAGACACGATCAGCCACTCAGCAATGAAGAAACATCCACGCAATGGCGGTCACCGATCAGGAAAACAGGATCGGCGAAATCCTCGTTTTTTGGAGCTTGTCAGGCTCTACGAGGACGATGCCGTTGTGGCCCTCAATAAACCTGCCGGACTTCCGGCTGTGCCGGTGAAAGGCTCCGATATACCGTCTGCATGGTCTCTGCTTTCTGCAGAACTGAAACGGAGGAGACAACGAGCTTTTGTCGTACATCGCATCGATCGCTTCACGTCCGGGGTTATGCTCTTTGCCAAAACCGAGCTGGATCGAGACGCACTGGTTCGACAGTTTCTCGGCCACACTCCGGTGAGGCAGTATCTCGCAGTAGTGCGCGGACATCTCGGCGTCAAAGAAGGGACGCTCGTTCACTACTTTCGACGAGAACGAATGTTTCAGAGGTTGACCACCG
>DATHJP010000415.1:0-3344 GCA_035489695.1 Terriglobales bacterium | reverse complement strand
ATGGCCGCCCCAGGAAACAATAGCGGGACCACAGTTCTACGACCGAATCAATCACTACATGTTAAAGGCGGTGCGGGAAGCCAAGCAGAGGACAAGTTGGGCGAATCCGAACCTGGAATATGAAGCCGTTGTAGCTGCGTTCGTGAAAGCAATACTGTCTTCCACAAACGCGAAGGCTTTTCTGGAAGACTTTGTGCCGTTTCAGCGATATGTTGCGCGACTCGGAAGATACAACAGTCTGTCGCAATCCCTCATCAAGCTCACAGTTCCGGGAGTGCCTGATATCTACCAGGGCAACGAACTCTGGGATCTTAGCCTGGTTGATCCCGATAATCGCCGCGCCGTTGACTATGCCGGCCGGCAGCGTTGCTTGAAGGAAGTGATGGCAGGTGCGAAGTCGTGTGAGCGAGCGAAGGCGCTGGCTCGAGAGCTGACAGACAGTTTGGCGAACGACGACAACGATGGTCAGGCTAAGTTTTATCTGACCTGGAAAACTCTAAACTTGCGGACGCAACATGCAGCTCTGTTTCAGCAAGGCGATTACTTGCCGCTAGACGTCCGCGGCGCGAAAGCTAACCATCTGGTCGCGTTCGCCCGGCGCGAGGGAAGCTCAGCCGCGATTGTTGCAGTACCCAGAATGTGTGCGCGCTTGCTGGTGAACGGAGCAACTTCGCCCGCTCAGTCCAGTTTGTGGGAGGACACTCGGGTAGAACTGCCGCCAGAGCTTGCAAAATCAAAGTATCGTAACGCGTTTACCGCGGAAGTCATGCTTCCGGAAAAAGCCGCAGAGTCGGGATTTCTTCGAGCATCGTCCCTGCTCGAAAGTTTTCCCGTGGCGCTCCTAACAGTTGAAACTGGAAAGTAGCGCCGGCGTCTCGCCGGCAGACTGTCAAGTCGTAACGGCCACAGCCGCGCAGAATCGCCGCCTGTTTGGATTCCAGTTCAGGCTCTCGCTAGAAACTTCCGCAGCGCGTGTTGCAACTGAATATCAAAGACTTCGCTGAGTTGCGAGAGATCATGCAATAGGAGATGAGCTTCCAACTGATTCACGTTCTTTTCCGCCAAAGCGGAAATACACCGTCGAATAAGGTTGTAGTCTTCTACCAAGCCAGTCGTCGTGTACCCCTGAGCCTGCCGCAGCCCGCCATGTCGTGTCGCGGCCTTCATGTTCATGTGCGCCATTTCTTTGGGCGTGAACTTCATGGATCTCAAGGCTTCATCCACTAGAGGCAGGACAGGTGACGTTCGCTTCTGGGCGGACAACTCCAGACGCCGATGACCAGGGTCTGACTGGCTGTGGTGCAGCCAATCTCGTTGGATAGAATTGCGATGCCGCTTCACAAGAGAGCCCAACCGCTTCTGGCCACGGTGGGCAGGTTTATCTTCTGGCACCGGCAACCGTCCGCCGAGTTTCTTGGTGATTTGATGGACTTCCTGGCGCAGAGCACTCTCTACCGGATCAGAAAATCGCTCGCCGCGAGCAACTCGACTGACGTAGGAAGGATCGACTCCAAGTTTCTTTGCGATTCGTACATACAGCCCGCGATACATAGTCTGGGGCAGCAGCATTCCGGCTGACCGGCTTGTGCTAAAATTGTCACGGGACATGACGTCCTTTCGTGCAGCTGGCACGATTATTGCCACTTGGCAGCGACGGTGCCATTAACCAAGGCGTTAATCAGCCTTGTTAAGAGTGTAGCAGTGCTTCATGGGTAAAACAAGGAATACAACCGATCGCGAATGGGCATCCCGGATCATTGCTCTTCGCCGCCGTATGGGCGTAAGCCAGTCCGAGTTGGGTAAGCAGCTCAATTCCTCGGCCATGGCGGTTTCCCGCTGGGAGCGGGGAGTACAGGAACCGCCGGCAAACATCTACATTCAGCTCGGGAACATCACCGGAGATCCAGAGTGCTGGTATTTCTGGGGACGTGCCGGATTGCATAGTGGCGATCTTATGCGTGTGTTGCCTGCCGTACGTTCGCGGTTGCAAAAAGAACGCTTGCCCGCTTTGCAAGTCGTACAGGCAGGTGCGCACCGACTGCGCAAGAAGGGAAGCCATCTGGTAGCGATACCAGTCTTACCCGTGGTGGCTGCTACTCACGGCGGAAAAGGAGATCCCGAGGTTGCTCTGGACCAGATGAAGCCGGAAACAGTGTTGGCCGCTCCCAGTTCTTGGTGTCCCAATCCGGCTTATACACGTTGCCTTAGAGTCCGGGGTCGATCAATGATGCCACTGCTCCACGACGGTTACATCATCGTGGTGGACAAATCTCAAACCAACCGTCGCAAACTGTACGGACAAATCGTCGTGGCAGCCCACAAGGAACAGGGGCTGATTGTGTCGAGATTGCAACGCTTCGACGGCACGGAAGTTCTAGTTCCTGAAAATCGGGAGCACGATTCCTTCTCGATTTCATCCAGCAATTGGCGGATTGTGGCTAAGATTCTATGGTGGATCGGACGCGCAAGTCCGACTGCAAGCTGAAACAGGCTAGAACCCTGCATGTAGTTTCAGGCGAACTTCGAGATCGCGTAGCAACACAAATGCAGTCGGAACTCTTGAGAGGGGGCCAGTCATGGCGCCCGTGGTAGCGGCCAAGAAACTTAGCAAATTCGATCCCAAGACGTTCCTTTCGACCATCGACGGCGGTAGGAAGATCGCGGCTTTTTCCAAAAAGCAGCCGATCTTTGTTCAAGGCGACCCGCCCGATGCTGTTTTTTATATCCAGAAAGGAAAGGTAAAACTCACCGTTGTGTCTACCGTGGGGAAGGAAGCCACCATAGGCATTCTCAACGAGGGCGACTTTTTCGGAGAAGGTTGCCTGACAGGGCAAGCTCTGCGCCTGTGCTCCGCAACCGCAATGACCGATTGCTCTGTGATGCGAATCGACAAGAATGCGATGGTGAAAGTGCTGCATCGGGAACACGCGTTTTCCGATATGTTCGTGGCCTATTTGCTGACACGGAACATCCGATACGAAGAGGATTTGGTTGACCAGCTTTTCAATTCCAGTGAAAAAAGACTGGCCCGGATCTTGCTATTGCTGGCTCATTTCGGCAAGGAAGGTAAGCCTGAAGTTGCGATTCCCAAAATCAGTCAGGAAACTCTAGCAGAGATGGTAGGCACAACTCGCTCGCGGGTTAGCTTTTTCATGAACCGGTTTAGGAAATTGGGGTTCATCAATTATCACACTGGCGATGATTTGCAAGTTCACAGTTCACTTCTCAACATCGTTCTTCACGACTAGGGCCCGTCAGAAAACGCGCCTTTCTCGTCCGTTTTGAGGTTGGGTTCGCCATAGAATCTCAAATCGGCCCAGCCTCGTTGGGGAGGGCTAAACCTT
>DATHJP010000414.1:0-10389 GCA_035489695.1 Terriglobales bacterium | reverse complement strand
TCCGGGGTCAGCCTCGTCTATGCCCCTGTCCGCGGTTTCTTGGGTGGCGTGTCCATGAACTACACCGGCAGCCGGTTCCTGAACAAGCGCAATACCGCGCTCGCCGAGGGCTTCGCAACCGTCGACCTCAGCGCTGGATACCGCACGCCCCGATGGGAAATCCGCGTGGACGCCCGCAACCTCGCGGACCGCCGCGATCCCGTCGCGGAAAGCGAATTTGGTGACGCGCAATATTATTTGATGACCAGCCGCCGCGTGGAGGGCGGCTTCACCGTTCACTTCTAGCTACGGCTTCGTAACTCGCATGAGGAGTAGAATACTCATTCAGACCGTCAAGCCTGAAGGAGGCGTCATGTTGAGTAGCCTTACGAGAGTTTCCCTGTGGTTAGTCGCTGTTCTTGTGGTTAGCGTTGCCCCAATCACCCTGCGCGCGCAGGAGACCCCTGCTCAGGAAAAGAACGAAGAGAAAATGGAGCACAAGTCCGCTCGGCACACGGAGAGTGTGACGGGGTGCCTGCAGAAAGGCGACGAGGCGGGAGGATACTCCCTCACCGGCGACGATGGGAAGATGTGGGAACTGCGTAGCAAGAGTGTCAACCTTGCCGATCACGTGGGTCACAAAGTGACGGTGACAGGGTCCCTTGCGCACCACTCAAAAACGCATGAAGAAAAGATGGAGACAACTGAAAAGAAAGAAGCAGCCGGCAAGGAGTACGGAGATCTTCGGGTTTCCAGCCTGAAAATGGTTAGCGAGTCCTGCCAATAGAAATACAAGCCTACAAAATTACGGAAAAAGGCCCACGTTCGAAAACGTGGGCTTTTTCTGTTACCCAGCTTTTCCAGAACCGTTCGTTAACCTTGAAATAACCCGCCGAATCCCTAATCGGCGGGTATCATTCTCGCGTCATTACCAGGAGAGCAATCCAAGGACAATGGCGATAGATTATGGATTCAAGTTGGCTACTACCAGAACTCGTTGAAGGGCCAGACGGAGAGACTTTCTTCTCGTTGTTTACTTCCCGGTTTACTTCCCGGCGTGCTTCGCCTATTCTACCTAGCGCTCTCGATACTCTTTCGGTGGCGACCGAGCGGGATGGCAGACAAGCCTGAACCAATGAAGAGAACCTTATTCTTGTTTTCCTCATTTCCAAGGATGGAACTTGGGCCGCTTGAAGAACGGTTGCTTCACGCATTATGGACATGCCGAAGTGCCACCGTTCGCGAGCTGATAGACGACTGCGACATCCGCCTTGCGTACACCACAGTCATGACGACTTTGGACAGGCTTTACAAGAAGAATCTTCTTAACCGAGTCGTGGAAGGCAGAGCTTTTCGTTACTCACCGCGCCAGACGCAAGAAGAAATGCAAAAGGAAGCCACCAGCAACGCTATACGGCAACTGCTCTGCTCAAACGCAGCTTCGTCACTTCCGCTTTCATATCTGGTGGAGGCAGTCGGCCAACATGACGCCAAGCTGCTGGAGGAACTTCAAGACCTGGTCGAACGAAAGCGCCGTGAGTTGCGTAGGCAGGAGAACCACGATGTTTGAAGCACGTTGCATCATCGTCTCCTTGGCTTGCTTTTTCCTGCTGTACAGCGCCCTTTCCGCATTTGTCTGCTTGGGATGGAATCTTTTCTGTCATCGCCTACGCGAGCGACCCTCCGATTTATTATTCGCCCTTCGGATCATGCCGATGGTTGTCTCCGTTTCTGTGACCCTCGGGTTCGTCGTGCCCTCGTTTTTACTGCTGGAGCCGCGTTCGATTTACGAGCCTCTTGGCACGGTTCTTGTCACGCTTGGATTCGGCTGCTTGTCGTTGCTGGTCTGGGGATTATGCAGGGGCGTGATCGCTCAGGTGAAGACGTCACACGCACTCGCAGCATGGCTCACCGGAGCTTCGAGAATAGAGATGAGGACGCGAGTGCCCGTTTTTCGGACCGACACAGATCTGCCCGCCGTTATCGTCTCGGGAGTATGGAAGCCGCGGATCTTGGTCTCAGACGCCGCCCTTAGCCTTCTGACTCCCGCAGAACTGCGCACTGCTCTAAAGCACGAAACTGCACACGTTCGTTATTTCGACAACCTAAGAAAACTACTGTTTCGGTTTTCCGCATTTCCCGGCATGGCGCGCCTTGAGGCGGCGTGGTCAGAAGCCGCTGAAATGGCAGCTGATGATGCGGCCGTTTCCAATTTTACGGATGCGCTTGACTTGGCATCTGCCTTGATCAAGCTTTCACGGCTGAGTCCAATTCAAGTCTCTTCGCATCTCACCACGGCTCTACTCTCCAACTCGCTGCCCTTGCGCCTGGAGCGGCTTTTCGCGTGGCACAAGAAACGAAGGACCGAAGACCGTCCAAAGAGAAGCTTGTATGCCCTCCTTGTTGTTACCATGATCGTTTTGGTAAGCACGTACCCCGATCTGCTCCTCCGAGTACACGCAGTCACCGAGTGGTTGGTTCGATGACAGAACACCGATCACCTCGTAGCAGACATCCATAAAGAAATCCCAAAAGATCTCTCTCTCGCTTTTTAGAAGGAAGAAAGCACTTGCTAGTCGAGTACAGCTAGAGCTAGCGATGGAGTGACGAAACTATGAGAGTCTTATCCATTCAACAGGCAGTTGATGCCCTGGAGACCGCTGATCTGTTCTCGTTCTTCGGAGGAGTCGACTGGCAGTACCCAGATCCCCTTCCCTCTTATTTTCTCCCGAAAGACTCGGGGCCAAAAGTTGGACTGGCGAGGGTGCTCGCAAATACATTTCTGGATCGTGGTCCGGCGATCCTTTGGATGACCGAAACGGGTATATTTTCTAGTGCTGAGCACAGGGACCTATTTATGAAATACAGGTTGTCTTATGGAGAAGGGCGCTCGGTGGAAGAGGCACCGGTGCACACGTTTGAAGAGAACGACCGAGACGCCTTTATCAGCATCCTTTGTCTCGGACTCTTCTTTTATTGGGGTTTCGAGATCATGAGTCGGGATCGCTCACTAGCTGTAACCGTCAGCCACGATGAGTGGCTCGAATATCGATTTGCACCCGGTCACGAAAGTATTGTCCCCTATTTCGATAAATGGCTCGGCGAGACCTTTTTTAACGCTACTCAGCGGACGCATCGCTGAGAATCCCAGCTGAAGACGACGCTAATCCTCAAGGTTGAACTGCGGTGCGCGCAACGTGAGGCGTTGCTTAGCGACGCATGAATGAAATTCCAAAATACTTCAGAAACAATTGGCGCGTGACACTGTGTTGTTGTTACTTAGAACTGCGGCCTCTGAAATTAAACGAATGGTACCTTGGTTCATGTTGTTTCCACCTCGATTTATGGTTTTTGAGCCGCCCGAGGCGGCTTGTTGGGTGTTTCAATCCCGAACTGCTTTGCGTACTCCGCGGTCAGCCGCTGCCAGCCGCTGAACTTCATCGCCCCGGCGTCCACCATGCGTCCAATCGGATCACCCGCCAGGAGCCGCTCAAGGACGTCGAAGCAAATGTGCCAGCCCGCGGCGCCCCACGCGATGAAGCGGCGATCGATGTTGTGCCACAACGTCAGGCGCGTGCCGCCAGCAAAGGCTTCGAGTTCCCACCGAGTATCGTTGTACTCAAGCACTTTGGGAGCGTCGGCTCGCGTCACTCTGGTTTCCAGCGGCGTGGGCGTTCCCACCCACGTGAGCTTCACCGTTCCAACCGTACCCAGGCTCCTCTCGGCGTCGAAGGGCGCCCACTCGCGCAGATGCGCTGGGTCGGTAAGCGCCTGCCAGACTTTTTCCGGCGAGTGGCGCAGCTCTCTGACCAGAATGAGCGTCCACTTTTCTCCGTCCTTTCGGATCTGCGCCCCGCGGGCCGGACCCGGTGTGTACTGCTCGCGATCGATCATCATCTTCTCCTTACGTCAGCATGGATCATCCGCTCACCGTCCGCCCTACCAGCGTTTCAGCTGCGTCACCTGAATGAGGTTGCCGCAGGTGTCCTTGAGCATGGCGATCTTCGAGGCCGTCACATCCGTTGGTGGCATGGTGAACTCGGCGCCGTGCCCCTTCATACGCTCGTATTCGGCCTGCACGTCGTCGGAGAAGAACATGGCCGCGGGCTGGCTTTGTTGAAACAGCGCCTGCTGATACGCTTTGGCTGCCGGGTTGTTGTTCAGCGCCAGCTGCAACTCCGTGCCGTCCGGCTCCTCGGGTGAGGCCACGGTCAGCCAGCGATATGGCCCCTGCGAAAAGTCCGTCTTCTTTGTAAACCCGAGCACCTCCGTATAGAAGCGCAGGGCCTTCTCCTGGTCGTCCACGTATACGCTGGTCACTTTGATTTTCATCTCGTTTCTCCTTTGTCGCGTTCGCGGTTTGGGCCGCGTCCTCTTTTCCTTGTCTTCCTTTTCGTTGCTGTTGACTCTTCCATGCGGTCGAGGAGGCGTTCGAGAGCATCTACGTGATCGGACCAGAACCGGCGGAACTGATCCAGCCAGGCATCGACCTCCTGAAATGGTTCAGGTTTCAACCGGTAGAGACGGCGTTGTGCGTCCACCGTGGATTCCACGAAACCGGCCTCGCGCAGCACGCGCAGGTGCTTTGACACGGTCGGCTGCGGCATACGCAGTTGACGCTCGATCTCTCCAACCGACTGTTGTGACGAGACCAGCAGGCTCAATATCGCGCGGCGGTTCGGCTCCGCAATGATTTCGAACACCGATTCCATGCTCTTGGTATACTCCACGGAGTATATACGTGTCAAGGCATATTAAGGCCCAGGGTGCTAATCTCGGGCTCAGGACAAGTCCAGGACAATAATAAGGTGCTCGCCATGGAACCTTCCATGCAGCCTCGGCGGGCAGTCCGCTTTGGTGTTTTCGAAGTCGATTTTGCGTGAGCCAGCGTGCGAAGTTGTAAAAGCGAATCGAACAGAGGGATGGCCAATTCTTGAGTTTGAAAGCAGATGATCTTCGAGTTCTAAAGGCGAACTACGAGAAGTGACGAACTACCACGGTTGGTGAGGGCGGCGATTCCGACACACTGGATGACGACCACCCCGCAGCATTTGGTGGCACGGGACAACGCTTCCTTGTAGCTTCCGCATTTTGATCGCAGAGGAAACACTTCTTGATGCGCAGCTGTCCCCGTGTCCCGAAAAGCAGCAGAACGTGATCATTCCGAACGGGCGTAATACCCGGCCTTGGCATGAACTTGGAGCGGTGGCAGTCCTTTGGGGGGAACCAACTTTACTCGTATCTTATGCCATTTGCCGTCGTTTGCCGGCTTGGTTGGCCGATATCCGAGCACATACTGGTTGCGTAACTCGATCCCAATTTTTGTGGCGACGTCCGGCAAGTCGTTTGGATTGTCAATCGAAAACGCGCGCCCACCCGTGAGCTCCGTGATATCGGTCAATAACTGTGGTCCAAGGCGTTCTTCTTCGGTCAAAAAATAGTGGTCGTAGAGGCCGATGGCATAGATCTGTACGTCCGATTCCTTTGCCAGGTTCTTAATCTCGCCTTCCGTGTACCGGCTGTGGTTGTCTCCGCCGTCCGAGATGATCAGCAATGCTTTCTTCTCGTACCTGGCCTGGTTCATTTTGTGAAGGCTAAAATAGATTGCATCCAGTAGAGCCGTGCGCCCTTTCGGAACTGTGTACAGTAGCCTACCCGCTATATCATCTACGGACTGTGTAAAGTCACTGACTTGCTCAGGCTTATCTGCAAACGCGATCATAAAAAATTCGTCTTGAGGGTTTGCTGTCTTGAAGAACTCCAACACCGCCTCGCGGGCTCGATCAATCTTGTCAGCCATGCTGCCGCTGACGTCGAGGATGGCGCCCACGGAAACGGGAGCATCGTCCCTCGAGAAGTGCCGAATTTCTTGCCTTTCCTTGCCCTCGAACACCTGGAAGTTCTCTTTATCCAGCCCCGTGACTTGGCGGTTCAGCGGATCCACGATTGACACTGATACGAGCACAAGATTTACGTCCACTTTGACGGGCTTGGTGTGGGTTTTCAGCTCCGGATCCTCCGGCCGATTGTTATTAGTCTGCGGCTGCTGAAGACGTGGACTCACATGCACGTCCTCCGCGGAATCTTGCGTCCAGGCAGCGGGCACCAGCCCGCATGCGGCAAGAAGTACGACAGCTACCCAGGCGGAGGACGATATGAATGAGCGACGGGTCATGCTAATTTTTAGTCCCGCATGTGGTGGAAGGGCATGGTCTCAGGTTGGCCGGTCTCCGCCATAAACGGGAAGGATTACTTTGCACTTGATAACCGCTCAGCCTGCAATTTATTCCCGCAGAACTGGGACGTGCCCATAATCCAAAAAGCCCGGTGGCTGGATTCCATGGGGACTTCGATGGGTGTGCAACGAAAACTGATGCGGCACGCTCAGATTGCGACCACCATGAACGTTTATGGGAACTCGATGATGGAAAATGAAAGGGCTGCCGAAGCAGCCCTGGAATGATTCTCGCTCAAGGGCAAAGTGCCCTTTCTTGTAAAAACGTCCTTGCTCGTAACCCTATGATGCAGTTGGTTGCGGGGGGTGGATTTGAACCACCGACCTTTGGGTTATGAGTGTGACCATCAACAGAATCTAAAAACATTGCGCGGCGCAAAGAGTAACTCACTGTTCTTAGCTGGAATCAAGTGAAATCGCAACTGCCCCTGTTATGCCCTTCGTGGAAAGGCCTGCAGTAACGGTTTTGAAGAACACCAGGAGTGTTTTGATCGGTTATGAGGTTTGACGGAGAAACTCCGGGCATTACTTGACTCCCCCAGTGTAAGGCTGAAAAGCAAGGGGGGCCGAGAGCGAGGAAGATGGCCAATTTCGCACAAACCACAACATTCTGCCGGCCGAAAGATGCGATCGCTTTGCGGAGCACGGGATCAAAGTTTCACCAAGACAACCGAATCACTTGCGGAGTATCGAGTTGGACGGCCAAAGTTTTCTTGCTTTGATCGACCCCGTACGACGGTTCCCCGTCATGTTCCCAGTGATCTCGGGCCCAACGGACCTTCTCCACCTGGATACTCTTCATTTCGGGCCATTGGAATGCCGGAGCTTGGAACGAAATGCCCGCGCGATAACCGACAAGTAGGAATTCGTGACCGGACAGGTGCATGACAATCGCCTGCCCGTTGTCCTCGCCTGTGACGGTTACTTTGAGCCCATTGACATCCTCTGTCTGCGAAAACCGCTGCCCCGGCAAAGCGGACATGAATACTTTCAGCTCGTCAGTTCCAGCGTAATACGAAATCTGCGGAAGTGCCTTCGAGAGGGAAGAATAGGTATCGCGCAAAGCAAAGGCGCCATTGGCCAGTGTGCCGTCAGGCAAGACATACGGGGCTTGGGACTCCGGATACGAGACCGTCAGGGCCCAGGGCGCAAAAATGGGGGCACCAAACTCACCCACAGCGATATAGGCGAGGCGCGATGTGACAAGAGTTACACCGCTGTTGATTTCCGTAATTGCCGGGAGGTTGCGGCCCACGCGGTAGCGGGAGAGCGGTTCCCTAAGTTCATCGACTGTCGCTTCCGACGCTCGCCCACAACTGTAGTCGGGGCGCCATTCGGAGCAGAAATACGAATTCACGCCGATAAACGAAATGTTCGGGCAGTTCTTCAGATATGTTTCCACATCTTCGCCGGGCGCGCCGCCGACCATCCAATCTGCGATCTTGCCGCCGACATAGTTGTGAAAGAAAGGGATCGAATAGATTTCCGCTCCTGCATTGGTGATTCGCCGAATCCAGTTATAACTCAAGTCCCAGGCCGTAAATTTTAGGTCGTCTGTAAACTCGTTCTCAGCGAATCGTTTATTGGCGGCCGGCGAATGATCTCGCCACATTCTGGGGTTACGCCGATTCGATCCAAACACGGCTATCTCGTTCTCGACCTGAATCATGAGAATGGTGTGGGTCTGCGAGTCTAGCTGTTTAATATGTTGCATGAAAGCGCGGAAGGCCGCGATCTCACGCTCGATAATGGGTTCGTAATCGTAGGAGGCCGCATTGTGGTGGGCGTTGCCATCGCCATCTACAGCCCGCGGATATGTCTTCTCGTCGCTGACGATATACATCGGCGCGTACAGTTCGCCGCTCAGGTTTCCGTAAATCGTGCCATCGCCGCTGGCATAGTGCCCAAACCAGTTCAGAATCAGCTTCAGATGATGTTTTTCCGCCATGCTCTTCGCGTGATCAACATAGGAGAAGTCGTACACCCCTTTCTCCGGTTCCACCATCGACCACTTAACCGGAACTTTCAGGGCATTCAGTGCCATCTTTTCCGCGGCAGGATAAAGGTAGTCGTAAGCTTTCTCTGTTTCCTTGTATCTGCCGTAGATCAGGTCCCACCATGGAATTTCGACCGCTAACACGGTGAACGGTCTTCCATCCACGTACAGAACCTTGTGCCCGTGGGCCTCTTCGAAGTGCGGCATCAGGTTCTGGCTGATGGGAACCTGCCACACATCAGCCTTCGCGGTGCCTTGGTTCCGGGTCGGTGTTTGTGCGCAAAGGTAAATGGAAGCGACAGCTAGAACGACCCCCAAGGACATCGGTATGGGTGGACGTGCGCTGAATGAGGTCAGTTTCATAGTCGGGCCTTCTTGCAGTCCGAAGGGAAACAAAGGTTCGTCTTCCGGATATTTGGAGTCTCCGAAACCATTTAGGCGTGCCGCTCCGAACTCTATTGCTCAACCAGGATTGCCAAATCCCAGGGTCGCAACTTGAGGCTCTGCCCTTGCTTGACCGCAGCACTGGTTAGAATATCCGCCGCGTCGTGGTAGGGATATGAAACCGACTGCTCGGCATCGGAAAAATTCAGGTAGTAGTGCAGCATCCTTCCTTGCGCGTTGCGACCGTGCCGAACTTTGACCGCTGTCGGAAGGCTCTGATCCGGTCCGGTCAGGCGGGCGCGCTTGAGAGCATCGCGAATGATCTCGCGCTGCAAAGTGTCCGTGAGGAATGTGCCCTCGTAGGTTAGCGTGCCACTGCCGTATTTGTTGCGCGTAATGGCGGGGAAATGCCAGTGGGAATCGTCGAAAGAAGCAACCATCTCGGCAGTCTCCGGCACCAGGAACTCCTCCCACACCGAACCCTGATTCTGCTCGCCTACTCCGTAGGGATCGGGTGTGAGCCGTTTTGGCTCAGCGAGACTCGTGAACTCCTGGTAGTGGAAACCGGCGGCAGAGCGCAGTGGTCCGGGCGCCATTACGTCGCGTACTGTCGAATACTGATTGGTGAACGCGCTCTTGAAAGCCATCACGACTTGGCCGCCATTTTTGACATAATCGGAGATTTGCTGCAGCACTTCGTCGGAAGCGCTGTACAACGGTGGCACCAGCAATACTTTGTAGCGTGCAAGGTTAGGATCTCCGGCTTGCACGAAATCGGGCTCAACGTTCAGATCGTAGAGTGCGTTGTACATTTGTCTAAGCACAGTCATGTAATTCACGGAATCGCTGACCGGCATGTAGCTCAAGGCATTGGCAGAATCGGCGCTGAAGAGAATTGCAACGCTATTGTTCTTCTTCAGATTCACAAGCTGGGGCCCTAGTTTCTTGAGCTCACCCGCAACATATGACACTTCGGCATACGTGCGGTTGGGCTCGAGGTCGTGGGAAAGAACACCCTTCCAGTACGTTTCCTGGCCATAATGCAGTGAGTGCCAGTGCCAGTACTCCACCATATTGGCGCCGGCCGCTAGATGCGTGTAGACCACGAGCCGTAGTTGCCCGGGGTATTGCGGGTATTGCGTCCGCGAATCCCATCCGATGGTCTGTGCGTTCGTCTCCGTCACCAAATAGTTTGTGCGCTTCAACGATCGCCCAAGGTCTCCCGACATCCAGATGCCGCGAGCGTCAAGCCGGTTCTGAGTTTCGAAATAGGGATTTTCCGCAACGATGTCGAGATTTCGGGCAATCGCCCACTGATCCAGATTGGTATGAACTCCGCCGCTAAAATCCTGCGTGACGAACTGGTCAGCACGCTTGTACTCGTTGACGATTTTTGCCTGCCAGGCCAGAAAGTCAGTCACGATGTCATGCTGAAAATTCTCCCATTCGAGCTTATAGCCGGGATTCAGAATGCCATTGCGCGAAGGCAGGTCTTCCCAGCGGTCCACGAGCTGCCCCCAATAGGCGAGACCCCAGATTTTGTTGATCGTCTCCGGCGTTTTGTACTTTTGTTTCAAACGCTCTAGAAAGGCTGAATTTGTGTACTCGGTTGGAATTCCAGTCGGCGAGGTTTCATTGTCGATCTGATATCCAATGACAGCCGGATGATCTTTGAAATGGTCGACAACCTGCCGGATGACTCGCTCTGCGTGTTGCCGGAAATAGGGATTGTGAAAGTCGTAATTCTGGCGGGGACCATAATAGCCCGGGGTGTCCGAGGTCGGATAAGTCGGAG
>DATHJP010000413.1:0-6182 GCA_035489695.1 Terriglobales bacterium | reverse complement strand
CTTTCTCGCTGGACGAAGTTCGTCGCAAGCTCACGCCGGACGTTCGCGCGGTTTACGTGCAGGCGACGGAGAGTTCGACTGGTGCGCGTCACGACGTCGAGGGAATTGCGAAGTTAGTCCGCGCGAGCGGTGAGGATACGCTGCTGGTTGTGGATGCCATCACCGGACTGGGCACAACTCACCTGGACGTCGACGGCTGGGAGATCGACGTCATCATCGGCGGTTCACAGAAGGCTCTGATGATTCCGCCCGGCCTGGCTTACTGTGCGGTAAGCGAGCGCGCCTGGCGCCGTATGGATTCGGCGAAATCGCCTCGCTATTATTTCGATTTCCGTAAAGAAAGAAAGGCCGCAGCTAAAGGGGAATCCGCTTTTACGCCGGCGACTTCCATGTTTGCGGCGTTAAGCGCGGCGCTGGATTTCGTCCGTCAGATGGGGGATGGCGATCTGGTTGCCGGACGCGAGGCGCTGGTGAATAACGCGGAATTGGCAGCGGCAATGACCCGCGCCGGCGCACAAGCGCTGGGTCTGAAATTGTTTTCGCCCTCGTGTCCGTCAGCCGCGCTCACTGCGATCAAAGCGCCCGCTAGGATCGATTCCGGCGCGATAGTAAAGGAGTTTCGTGAGTCCTTTGCGGCCGTGGTGGCCAATGGCCAGGCCGAAATGAAGGGTAAGCTGTTTCGCGTCGCGCACATTGGCTATTACGACTATCTGGACACGATCGGGATACTGGCTGCGCTGGAGCAAGTGCTCGCTAGTGCGACTGCCACTCCTGTACAGTACGGCTCCGGTGTGCGTGCAGCGCAGGAAGTCTACGCAAAAAGTATTACCAGGCAACCAGTGGGCGCTCGATGACGAACCGGCCGCCGCAGCCGCGCAGGCTTGCGGAGTTCGCCACGGAGATCATCTCTGTGATGGATGAACGTCAAAAACCCCGCCCAAGCAGAGCTTGGACGGGCCACCCGCGGAAGTTAGGTGTCGCCGGAACGTTCAATTCACCATAAAGTTCATGGTGTTTGTGTTCGTGCCGCCACCATATATTCCGCCGGTCGTACGAACGTACACCGGAACTGTAGCCGCATTCGCGATGTCGGCAGCTGTGATCTGGGCAGTCAATTGATTCGCCATCACGAAAGTGGTGGGACGAGTTTTGCCGTTCCAGTAAACAACCGAACTCGCGGTGAAGCCAGTCCCGTTGATCGTCAACGTAAATCCGGGATCCCCGTGGGTGGACATGTTAGGAACGAGTTGTGAAATGCTGGAAGCGCCTCCGCCCATTCCGGGGGTGTTGTTGCTCGAACCATAGCCACCGCATCCCAAAGCGAAAGTTGTGAGTAACAGAATGCAAAATATTTTCATCGATATCTCCAACGCCCCTAATTGCCGCTGTTATGAGAGAGTGTAAGAAGACACAAAAGAGAGCTTGTCAGAGGTATGTCATTTCCTTGTAACTGTTTTGTAGAAGGCAGATTTGCGCTGGCGTAAAGGTTGTGTGCCAGGATTAAGGACGAAGTCATCATGAAGGTTGTAGTTGCGGAAAAAATTTCGTCGTCAGCGCTGGACTTGCTGCGCGAAGCGCGCTGGACGGTGGTGACTCCGGAACAGTTGGACGGCAAACTCGCAGGACAACTAGAGTCCGCGGATGCGCTCATCGTGCGCTCGGCTGTACAAGTGACCGCGGAACTCCTGGCCAAAGCCCGCAAGCTACGGGTAATCGGACGCGCTGGCGTGGGAGTGGACAACATCGATCTGGACGCGGCCACGCGCCAAGGCATCGCGGTCATGAACACCCCGGGAGCGAATGCGATTGCAGTGGCGGAACATACGTTGGCGATGATGTTGGCTATGGCGCGCCCGATTGGCCGAGCGAACGAATTGATGCACGCGGGCAAGTGGGAGAAAAAATCGCTGCAAGGCACGGAATTGCGCGGCAAAACTTTGGGCATCGTCGGCCTGGGACGCATTGGCATGGAAGTCGCGCGACGGGCGCGAGCTTTTGGAATGGAAATCATCGCCCATGATCCTTTTGTTTCGACCGCAGTGGCCAAGGAACAGGGCATTCGCACGGCCAAGTTGGAGGAAGTCTATGCGTCCGCAGATTACTTGACGTTGCACGTCGGACTCACGCCGCAGACCACTGGCATGATTAACGCCGACTCCTTGAAGAGGACGAAGCGCGGTGTAAGGCTGGTGAACTGCGCACGCGGCGAACTGGTGGAGGAATCAGCGCTGGTGCAGGCTCTTAAGACTGGCCATGTGGCAGGGGCAGCCCTCGATGTTTTCGAAGAAGAGCCTTTGAAGAACTCGCAACTCACGACGATCGAAAGTGTCATCCTCACCCCGCACATCGGAGGCTCGACTTTCGAAGCGCAGGAAGCCGTGGGATATCAAATCGCGCTGCAGGTGAAGGAATACCTGAAACATGGAGTCATTCAGAACGCGGTGAACGTACCTTCGGTGTCGCACGATGAATATCTGGAACTCCATCCCTACATTGTGCTGGCAGAGCGTTTGGGCGCGTTTCTGGCGCAGGCCAGTGAAGGCACGCTGGAAGAGGTTTCCCTACGCTACAGTGGGCACATTGCGGAATGGAAGACGGAACTGATCCGCAATGCCGCTATCAAAGGCATTTTGAACGAGGCGCTCGAGGAGAAGGCGAACCTGGTGAACGCCGCGGCGATTGCAGCGTCACGTGGTTTGCGTATCCACGAAGCGCGAAAGCCGAAATCTTCCACCGGAGGAGCGGGCAGCGTCCTCTCCGTTCTGCTTAAGACCAGCACTGAAGAGCACCTGGTCAAAGGCGCAGTTCTGCACAAAGATGCGCCTCGGTTGTTGCATGTGGATGGAATCGATGTTGAGGCCCCACTGGAACGCAATCTGATTTACATGCGTAATCGGGATGTGCCGGGTGTCATCGGCAAAGTTGGTACGATTCTGGGCAAACACAAAATCAATATCGCGGACTTTTCACTGGGCCGCGGTGCAGCCAATGACAAGCAGAACGCTCTGCGGCGTGCGATTGCTGTAGTGCACGTGGATGGGCGGGTGCCAGAGGCGGTGCTGGCCGAACTCAGGAAAGTACCGGCGATTGATCAGGCGAAGGCGATGAGACTCTACTAGGGAAATTTACGAGTGACGAATTACGATTGACGAAGTAGAAGCTCGGATGTTTTCAGTAGGTATTTGAAACTGGAAACCAGAAACCAGAAACTTCTTTCTTAGGGGTTCAGCGCTTCTTTCCTCAACTTCCTGCTCTCGGCCAGCAACGCCATGGAATGCATCAGGTTTTGCAGCGTCACAATGCCGACCAGGTGTTGATCTTCGACCACAGGGATGATGCTGAGATTGCGGGCAGTCAGCTTGCGAAAGGCTGAGGCAAGAGACTCTTTCTTTTGCGCAACTTCGAAAAGACGGTTCATCGCTGACTGCACGTAGTTGTTTCCATCTCCCCGCAGCGCCTCCAAAATCTTCCGCTTTGAGATCACGCCCACCATGTCACTTCCACGAATGACGGGGAAATCGTCTTGCAGCGAGTGCACTGCCTTGTCCAGCGCGTCTTCCAGTGTGTCTGCGGGAGACAGCGTGGCGAAGTCGGTAAGCATGATGTCTTCCAGGCGAACCGTCGCCAGCACAGATTGGAAAACCGCGGAGCGTTCTTCCAATTGAGCTGCAATGAAAAGGAAGAAGCCAATCATGGTTAGCCAGATATTCCACAGCATGCCCACCAGCATGAAGAGGGTTGCGAATGCCTGGCCGATGGTAACGGCGCGACGCGTCGCGCGGACCAGATCCATGCGACGGCTGAACAGGGCACGCAGCACGCGGCCTCCGTCCATGGGATACGCAGGCAGCAGGTTGAAAAGTGCGAGCCAGATATTGGCCCAGAACAAGCTGCGTGGCAGGTTGGCCGAGTGCACGTACGGTTTCGCCCAGAGGTGGATCTCTGGCGCAACGGCGAGCAGAATACTGCCGGCCACAAAGGCAATCAGCAGATTCACTAGAGGACCTGCCAATGCGATGCGAATGTCTCGCTTCCAGGTCACAGCGCCCGGTTCCGCGGGACGTTGAGTCTCGTCCAGTAACGTAACTCCACCGATCGGCAATAGGATGACAGATTTTGCCGGGACTCCGCCGTGCATGCTGACAAGGGCATGTCCTAATTCGTGCAGCAGCACACTGGCGAAGATGATGCCGACCAGAGCCAGCCCACGCCCGGGAGTGACCGTGGCATGAGACGCCGAGTCGGTTAGCCATACGAAAACCAGCAAGAATAGGAACGTCAAATGGATGCGGATTTCAACTCCGAAGATCCGCCCTGCCGGTATTGACCAGTTCCTCATCTACAATCTGCCTCGCGCTATCACCATTCTATATAGTTAGACGCCGAGCGGTAGCCGCGCGTTGCGATTAGGTTAATCGAAGGTACTTGAGATCAGTTTTGAACTGATTGGCGAGTTCTTTCGGCGATGAGGCCAAGGTTTTCGCGCATGAGAGTGATTGCTGGAAAATATCGGAGCCGGCCCCTGCGCTCATTGCGCGGCATGGATCTTCGTCCTACGGCAGACAGACTACGCGAGACGTTATTCGACGTTCTCACTGCGGGCAATCCGTCCGCACTTGAAAGCACGGTTTGGCTGGATTTGTTCGCAGGAACCGGAGCGGTGGGAATCGAAGCGCTAAGCAGGGGGGCCAGTCTCGTGTACTTCGTGGAAAAGTCGGCGAAGGCAGCGGAACTGATCCGGCAGAATTTACAGTCGTTGGGAGTCGAAAAGGGGTTTCGGGTTATTCAACAAGATGTGAACAGGGCGGTTCGCGGGTTGGCCGAAGAAGAAGTCACCTCAGACTTCACATTTCTTGACCCGCCGTACCAAATGGAAGAAATCTACCGCCGAACCTTCGCATCCCTGGAGGAATCACGGTTGCTAAAATCTGGAAGCTTGGTCATGGCCGAACATCAGAAGAAGTTTGATCCTGGGGAGACGTTCGCGTCACTACATCGATATCGAAAACTAGTGCAGGGAGATGCGGCGCTGAGTTTCTACAAGAAAGTCTAGGGCGCCTTACATGAGGATTTCGTCCGCCCGGCGCACCAGCGGGTGCTGCATCTCTTGCAGCTCATTCTTCACCCGATTCAGTCCGTAGACGCACTGTTCGAAATGATTGGAAAGGTTGGCGAACAGTGGCGCTACTTTGGTGTATTCGAAGTGTTCGAACTTGGAGACGATGTAATAGCTCTCCTTGCCGGCTTTCATCCAGTCGATGAAATTTTCCAGACGATTGCGGCGCAGCCGGAAGTGATTAATGCTCTCCGGAAACATCCCGGTGAAGAAAAGGGTGTAGTCACCGATATGCTTTCGCACCTGGCGTTCACGGTCGAATGAAGGGGCAGGGCCAAACACAGGGTTGGATTCAGCCAGCATCTCGCCGACGTCGGTAAGCGGTTGCTCGGCCGCGTTGCGGATCTTGAACAACTGCTCCGCTTCGCAGAACTCGCCCAACAGGTGGGCAACGTAGTTAACGATCTGGGGATCGCGAATGCCGATCTCTTCAGCATAATGCCGGCCAACTAACTCAACGAAGAGCTGTTGCAGCGGATGCGATTCCTGAATCATTCTGGGCCCTCCTGCTTGAATCCGCATCTGTCGCGGATTTCGAGCACATTATCCGACTACTTACCTTACCTTGGGCGCGCTGGCAAGTGACTTTCGTAAGTCATCCAAACGCGCGGCTATTTCATTAGAACCCGAAAAGGCCCGCAAGGTTTGATGCGCGGCTTTTGGCACACAAAATGAGGGACTGCCAATCCGCTTCTACTGGCAAGACATTACAATGATCCACTCTAATAACACTCCGAGGAGGATTCATCCGTGAAACGCACAAACATCTCCAGCGG
Source organism: Terriglobales bacterium (assembly GCA_035489695.1). GTDB lineage: Bacteria > Acidobacteriota > Terriglobia > Terriglobales > Acidobacteriaceae > 40CM-3-55-5. The sequence goes on along the minus strand of DATHJP010000413.1, from coordinate 290 downwards.
GGCGCCTTGGGAGCCGGTTGTGGGCTATTCGCGTGCCGTCCGGGTTGGTACCTCTGTTCATGTAGCCGGCACAACCGCGACCGGCACCGACGGCAAGATCGTAGGCATCGGCGATGCATACGCCCAGGCGGTACAAACTCTCAAGAACATTGAATCGGCGTTGCATAAAGCTGGCGCCACTCTGAAAGACGTGGTCCGCACGCGTATGTTTGTCACCCATATTGCGGATTGGGAAAAAGTTGGCAAAGCGCACGGCGAGTTTTTTCGGAATATTCGCCCCGCAACCTCGT
>DATHJP010000412.1:0-3050 GCA_035489695.1 Terriglobales bacterium | reverse complement strand
GTTCAAAGGGCCTCCTACCATCTCGTTGTGGCCCGGTTGGGCAGTATTGGCTGCCACCGCGAGTTTTCTATTGCTGACGCTTGTATTTTACCGCCGCAGGCCAGGTTCGGACTTTCCCGTTCACTCCCGGGCTCTTCGGTTCTGCATCTGGTGTCTGTTAATGTTTGCTGCCATTTTCGTGCAGATTCTACTCACGCCCCAAGCTGGAGGTCCACACCACACTCTGATGCTCTTTCCTCTCGATTTGTTAGCCTGTTTCGCTGCGGCATTTCTCTTCACGAACACCTTGTCCGTCCGGAAGCGCTACGTCGCGACACTGCTGGAAGGAATCGTCTTATTGATTTGGGCGGGTTCTGAGATGCAAGGTTTACAGAGCCACTTTCGCCGTTTCCGCGACGTAAGCTCCTTTCGGGGCGCCTGGAGTCCGCGCGTGGAATTACTCGCGGATTATCTGAACATTAAAGGAAAGCATGTGGATAAGATTTATTGCGTCGATTGGGGCATGGCACACCAATTGGCAGCCTTGTGTCAACTCGACATAGGGCGGAAGATAAGGGATAAGTGGCCCACTTTCAAAGACTGGTCAGCACAGAAGCCAGATGCGGAGGCAGCGGTTAAGGCGACGTTCTTACCGCAGGTGAAGGCGCTCTATCTGACATTTACAGAGGAAAATTCGGTTTTCCCAGAGACGAGGCGCAATTTTTTACAGATGAACAGCTTGGCCGGAAATGCGGCCCAAGCTGTGACGGTTGTTCCTCCCGCGCTCGGAGAAGTTTACCAGGTTTTTGAGAGTGGCACGGGCGCAACTGATGAATCTATCCGCGAAAGGTAGTCGAGGACCAGTTGTCAACCGTAGGATGCATCTGTTTAAGTTCTGCTGCGCGCATTCAGAGCGATGACTTTTCTTGGAGCGAAAATATCCGAGCTTCGGCAACCTCGCGCTGTGTGACATCGCTTTGCGCGCTGCCAAGGAAGTGTCCGACAAAGATCGCGGCGTAGGCGATTTCGGCACTATTGGTTAAGTAGACAAGATGCGAGCTAACTCCTCTTTTCAGCTCAAACGAATTCTTGACGCAAAAAAACCTTGTCGTCTTGATGCGCCAGTAAAAAGAGAATCTTCTTATGGTGCCCCATTTAAATGAGTGTGTTCGACTGATCAAATATATCAGTCGACCGGAAATGCACCAACGAATGCTACCGCAAGGCCTTGGGAATTGCTCTCGTATTCGCCATTCGGACCGGTGACTTCTCGAAACAGGTCAAGCCCGGTTACATCGTTAGCGGATGGAAGGATGGCTATCCACAAGAGAGACTCCGATTGCCAAATCCGTTCAAGGTAGAGCTGCCGATCCCGATGTTGAATTCGGATGCGCACATGCCCGCCCTCTGGGACCGCGCAGTGGTATCGCAATACGATTAGCAGCTTCTGTTGGCACGGCGGGATGTTAAATCTGCCGGGTTGAGATTTTAACATCAAGGTGACGATTGGCCTGCCCTGTTCGGCCCCTTGTGCACTAAATTGCCAGCAGTCCGCTGGAAAGAAATTCGCTATCTCATTTTCGTCTGCCGCTTGAATATCTGGAAGAAGGGAGCAGTCATGAAGGAGAATCCTCCTGATCCGATCGTTGAAGGCGTAGACGATACCACCCTTTTTTTCAAAGCCGTCCTGCAAGGCGGGATTGCGCCGGTGTGCTTGGCCGTTGGGCTTTTCAACAATGATTTGGACTGCAGCGCCGAAGATCTCCGATAGAGCGGTTCGAAACCTTTCCTGATCGGAAACAGGTGGAAGGTTGCAGAGCGATTGAGCGATCTGCTGAGCGAATGGCCGTAGCTGCTCGGGCGATGGCAGGTGGAACTGCATGCCTTCGGCCACATCATCAAAGTACTGCATGGCCGTAGCGCGTCGCTCAGCCAACGTTGATTCAATGATGTTGGATAAATTCTCGGGACCTTTGTGGCGGCTATCCAGCCAGAACTTTTCCAACTCACCCATACAGTCTCCCGGAGTTAATACGAGTTTGGTGATCTTTGTTTTCGAATTGAGCAGGTCGAGCAGGCGCCGGAGTGGGATCATCTGATTCTCTATCATGCCGAACAATGTTTCGGGTCTGCTGCCAGGATAGGGTTCGGCGAAAGTGCGAATAACTCCCAGGTCATTCAAAGCGCGCTCAAACTTCGTGAGATTTGCCGGTCGGTTGGTGCGGAATGCATAAAAGCAACATTCTCGATGGCACGGCTCGTTGAGTAACAAAAGCAGGCCACCCGGTGCGAGTACGCGTTGAAGCTCGGAAATAACTATCTCATACTTCCAAGTGTGATGAATAGCAGAGCTGATATGTATCAAGTCGAAGGAATCTGCTTCGAAAGGCAGGGCATGAAAATCGCCCGCCACAAGCTGTGGTCGGGCTGAGATGCCAGCGGTGTCCGCCATTCGCCTGCCTAATTGCAGCGCTTTAGCCGAGATATCGAGCAAAGTAACATCGCATTTCAGTTCCTGCTGTAGTCGGTAGCCGGTAGTGTGCGCATAACTGGCCACCTCCAGAACTTTCATCTCGTGTGCTCTGGAACGGCGGCCGTGATCGTCCAGGGCAGACAAGACGTAATTATAATGGGCGTCACTCACCTGTCCCAAATTAGGATCAACCGTCAAGGAGTGCCAGGCACACTCCCCGACCAGGGCCTGGTACTCCCCGATTAAATCTAAATTGCCATGGTCCACTGTTTGTGTCGCCGCCTTCGCCTTTTAACCAATACGCGCTCTGATACCCGTTTCCGATCGGCCCGTTCTGATTTACTCGCGTCGCGGACCGAATATGTTATAGTTCTTTTGGGAGTGCAAATAAACGATCGGATCGAACGTATCAATGCCGATGCGCCTTGCTACCCCGAATCAGAATTCTTCCTCGGGACGAACGTGAGCATGGAAATCGGTTCGCCATTCTAATCAACATGGAGAGCCAAACTAATCTTGAGCCCGGGATGTTGTGTTTTCAGTGCAATATCTGCGGCGAGCACTGCCAGACCGCGTTGGATCGGCTTGGCCGGGAAGA
>DATHJP010000411.1:0-13137 GCA_035489695.1 Terriglobales bacterium | reverse complement strand
GAACTGTCGTGGTACGCGCTCCACAACGGACGCTGGACGCGGCTACACAGTGGTTGGAGAGCCTCGGGGATGCGCGTCCCCAAGTGATGCTGGATGTGCATGTGTATCAGATCAGCCACACATTGACGCGCAATATGGGATTGCACATTCCCAACCAGTTCCAGCTGTTCAATATTCCCATCGGAGCGCTGCTGGCTTTGGGTGGACAGAATATTCAGGATCTGATCAACCAGTTGATCTCGGGAGGCGGCATCAATCAGGGGAGTTCGCAATCAATATCAGCGCTGCTGGCACAGCTGCAGAGCCAGCAGAACTCGATTTTCAGTCAACCGCTGGCAACTTTTGGCGGCGGCCTGACTTTTATGGGCCTCGACCTCGGTACGGCAAGCGCGCAGTTATCACTCAACGAAAGCTGGGTGAAGACTCTGGAGCGCGCCAGCTTACGAGTAGCGCAAGGCAACGACGCTACCTTCCGCATAGGCACCCGTTACCCGATCTTAAACGCAACTTTTGCTCCCATTTTCAACACTCCCGCTCTCTCTCAGGTCATCCAGAACAATTCCTTTCAAGCCGCCTTCCCTTCCTTCAACTATGAAGATTTGGGTCTGAGCATAAAGGCGAAGCCAATGGTGAATGGGGCCTCCGACGTCAGCCTGCAATTGGAACTGCAGTTTCGTTCGTTGCAAGGACAGTCGATCAATGGAGTGCCTGTCATCTCGAATCGCGAATACAAGGGCAGCATCAACCTCATGGACGGAGAGCCGGCAGTCGTTGCTGGGTCCGTGTCGCATAGCGAGCAGCGCAGCCTGAGTGGCATTCCCGGGCTGGGATCGGTCCCTGGGTTGAACAAGGTGACGACGACCAACAGCAAGCAAGAGGATGACGACGAATTAATGATCGTGATCACACCTCGGGTGATCCGCAATGGGGGGTCGCAAGAGCAGAATTCGGAAGTGTGGATGACGAAATAAAGTGACTAGTGATTAGTGGCTAGTATCCACGGTTCACGGTTTTGTTAGCTTTTACTAGTCACTAAGCACTAGCCACTAGCCACTATTTCTTCGCGCCGAATTCTGCCAACTGCTTGAGCACCTCATACGGAAGACCCGTCACATTGCCTACCTTGCGTCCATTTATGAACAATGTGGGTGTTCCATTGACGTCCACCGATTTGCCCAGGGCTATGGACTGTTCCACGCGGCTGGTAGTCTCCGGTTTGGCTGCGCAGGCGGCGACATCACTTCCCTTTACTCCGCTCTTATCGGCAAGCGCGGTCAGCTTCTCGTCGGCATTTGATGCCAAGATGTCGCTTTGCGCATCGTAGACACTCTGCACGAATTTCCAGAAGGCGTCGCTAGAACTCCGGCCGATGCAATCACCATAGGCGGCTGCCTTGGCAGCCCAATCGTGGGATTGCAGCGGAAAATTCTGAAACACGAGGCGCGCGTTTTTCTCCTCTACCAGTAGTTTGTCGATCGTGGGCTGTGCTTCTTTACAGTGAGGACACTGCAAATCGCTGAACTCCACGATGGTAACCGGCGCATCCGCGGGGCCGCGCGATGGACCATTGACGCCCTTGTCTAGAGTTTTGCGAGCGGCAGCGAAGGGATCAGCGCCGAACGGAATAATATCGCCGATCAATGCATGTTGACCGTCTGCACCGACGTACAACTTGGTGTTCTGTTGTCCCTGGGGATTTTTGAGCGCGACATTCACTTCAGAAATTCCGGGTATCGGGGACGGCTTAATTGCCAGCACTTCCCAAGACACGGAGGGATCGTAACCAAACATCTGGTGCATGAATGCGTTCACGGTTTCTTGGGTGGGAAGATTGGAGGCGGCGGTGGTTTTTGCAGCCGGTGGCGATGTAACCGGTTTTTGTTGAGCGCCAGCCAGCGTGATCAGCATGAGAATAAGCGATAAATAGACCTGCGGACGATTCATCAGGATCCTTTCTGGGTTCCAACTCTTGCAAACGGCGAGTGTAGCTTACACGTCGGACTTGGCGGCGATGGGAAAGCGGCGGCCGTAACCAAAAGCTTTGGCAGAAATCTTCAGCCCGGGGGCCGCCTGCTGGCGCTTATATTCGGTGCGCTCCACCATTCGAACGACGCGCCGCACCAGCGTAATGTCGATGCCGCGCTCAGCGGCGATCTGCTCCGGGCTATGCGAGTCCTCTACGTAATCCTCGAGAATGGCATCCAGCACTTCGTATGGGGGCAAGCTATCGCTGTCCTTTTGATCGGGACGTAATTCTGCCGAGGGCGGCTTCTCCAAAGTGGACTGGGGAATCACTTGCCGGCGCGAATTCACATAATGACTGAGACGGTAGACCAAGGTCTTTGGCACGTCGGAGATGGCCGCCAACCCACCCACCATATCCCCGTACAAGGTGCAATAGCCCACACCCAATTCGCTCTTATTGCCGGTGCTGAGCACGATTGCTCCGAGTTTATTGGACATCGCCATTAGCAATGCGCCGCGGATTCGGGACTGGATATTCTCTTCAGTTTCATCTTCCTTGCGTCCGGCGAAAACTTTCTTTACGGCTTTCCCGTAACTTTCAAAGATCTCTTGAATGCAGATTAATTCGAAGCGAATGCCAAGATTTTCAGCGAGCTGACGTGCATCGTCGATTGAGCCCTGGGAGGAATATGGTCCGGGCATGCCGACCCCAATAACATTTTCAGCACCCAGGGCCTCGACCGCGATCGTGGCGGTTAAGGCAGAATCAATGCCTCCGCTCAGGCCGATGATGACTTGCTTAAAGCCACATTTGCGCACGTAATCGCGAGTGCCCAGAACCAGCGCTGCGTATGCGCTGGCTTCTTCTCCTTGCGGTTGTTCATGGACTTCACCGGTGAGCCGATCGGAGTCAAAATATACCATGTCTTCTTCAAAAGATTTTCCCTGCGCAATGACGTTTCCCGCCGGATCGAGAGCCACGCTGGAACCATCGAAGATGAGGCTGTCGTTGCCGCCCACCTGATTAACCATCGCCACCGGCACCTTGTAATTGCGGGCGATGGTGGCCAGCATGTTGCGACGCAATTCGGGCTTGCCAATCCAGAAAGGGGACGCGGAAATATTCAGCAGGAAATTGCCTCCGGCATGAATTAGGGCTTCGACCGGATCAAAAGTGTAGAGACGCTTGTTCCAGAAATGTTTGTCATTCCATGCATCCTCGCAAATGGTCAGGGCCATCTGTTTGCCGCAAAATGGAAATAGCACCTGGCTCCTGGCGGGCGCGAAATTGCGCATCTCGTCGAACACGTCATAAGTGGGCAACAACATTTTGGATTGCAGGAATGCCACTCTGCCGTCTTTGAGCAAGGCTGCGGAGTTCATGACCGATTTGCCGGTTGCTGCCTGAGCCGGTGTGACCAACCCGCAGATGACGGCAATGCCCCGAGTTTCACTGGCGATTCGTTCCACCGTTTCGTGGTTGTGAGTAACGAAAGAAGTGCGTTCCACCAGGTCGCGGGGTGGATAACCACACACTGAAAGTTCTGGGAAAAGGATCAGGCCCGCGCCTTCGGACTGCGCGCGGCGAGCAAAATCAATAATCTTTGCCGCATTGCCGTTGAAATCGCCCACTGTGGGGTTAATCTGGCCCAACGCGATCTTCACATCTCAAGTGTAAAGCGAGAGAAGGTCTGCAGCCAAGTCAGAGCCCGGCGCAACCGCATTAATGGGGTATCTGGGTTCCGTTGGGATCGATATTGGGCGGGTCAGTGTTCGGACGAGATGGCTTCCTGCCATCTGCTGGCGCGGGGTTGGGAGTTTCTTCTCCCGGTCGGCGCAAGCTCGGAGCATTAGCTGGGCGCTCCTCCGGGCCCTTGGCCACGCTGGGATGAGCTTCAACGTTCACTTCTTTTTCGGTGCGGATAACTTTTTCACCATTCACTTTCATAGTCTCGACACGCACCACCTCATCTCCCACAAGACGAACAAAATCTACGTCGTGCGGAGGTTCGCCATAGATCCAATCTTCGTATTCCGTTTCTCCGTCTTTCTCACGAACTTTTTTGGGTGCGCGGCCTTTGGCGTAAATCACCATTTCGCGGTTCATGCCGACCAGGACATGATGATTCTTGATGGCATCCTTGACCGGTGCAGGAACGGTTTCAAGGTAGGCTTCCACAGCGGACTTGGCATCGAAATCGAAAACTGGCCGAAGCAGGTCCTTTAGTTGCTGCGGCGTCAAGTCGGGAACGTAGTGATCGAAGACTAAGTCCACGTAAGAACCGCGCGGATTTGCGTTGGAATCACTGGGGGCAATCGGAGTGGCGCCGCCCGCGCCTCCAACCTGGATACGTTGATACCATTTCTGCTTTTTGACGGGACCGCCATTGATCTCGAAGTGAATGAGAGCATCTTTGATCTGGATGTCGCTGATTCGTGCCTGGTCCCCGGGTTTAGCCGCCGGCCCCCACATCGCGATCATTTGTTGCAGTTCTTCGGCGCCGGGAGAGAGCTTGCCATCTTTCAAGGTCAAGCCTTTTTTCCCCATGGGGAAAGGTGACCGTATGTACACCAGTTCGGCGTTGAATGCACGGACCAGATCAATGCGCGTCTGCTTGGAGATATGAGGCGGCGGAGCCGAGGTTTTCTGGGCGCCTGCTATGGCCACGATAAACAAGAAGAAAAGAAATAGGACTGGAACCTGACGTGGCTTCATGGAATACCCCGGGCCGCTTAACTAATCAGATTATAGCGCCGTCATGGGCGGGGACAAGACACAAGACGTGGAAGCACGAGCACATTAGTGAATGTGCCAAAGTGTAGGAAGATCAGTGGCTAGTAAATCTGAACCATGAATGAATCGCCACTGGACACAGTCACTACCCCCCCGATTTGCCGCCGCAAAATTATGGGGCGGGTTTGTGACCCGCCCCATATTTGGTTCTGTAACCCAAACCTCAGTAATAAGTGAAATTGAGGTTATCCAGGTATACCGAGTACCCGGCCTGCGTGGAGTTCCCATCCATCTGGTAATTGATCGTCATACCGTACCAGGTGGTCGGCGATGGACTGTCATAACGATTCAGGGTACTGAGCTTGTTATTCAATGTGATGGAGTTGAACACCAGGCGATTATCCGACGTTCGCTGCGCCTGAATGACCAGGTGGTTCCAGTAGTTGCTGATCGGGTTGCAGGCGATTCCGCTTTTGACCCAGTGCATATTAATGTTGTCCCAGGTATCCCACTCATGACCGCCGGCAATGCGGCACTCATGTCCCCAGATGAACGACATTCCGCTGAAGAACTGGTTGATGTCGAATTCCAGGGCTTGAGAAGTCTCCAGGTTGGTACCGTAGAACCAGACATCGTAGGTGAAATGGGTAAAGGTCGGCACTTTACTCTGGTCTGGCAAGTGAGTGGTGAACTTCACATTCCACAGAATATCGGAGAACGCCAAGGTGCCGCCGATATCGAACTTCATGGAGCCACCACTGCTCAACGCCGGCGACTTGATTCCCTGAGTAGTTCCCCATGTGGCTAGCGGGCCGCCTGGTCCGCAGGTGGTGCAGATATTGTACGAAGGCGGCAGCAGCGCGTATCCATTCCACCAACTACTGGATTGCAGATTCGAGAAGGTTCCACCACCTCCGCCTCCGGAGCCCACAGTAATTGTGACCGGCGTACTCGCCGACCAACCGCAATTATCCCATTCTTGGACTACGGTGTTGTAAGTCCCCGCGCTGAGTGTCAAATACGTGTCCAGCTTGGATCCGTTTACGGTGTAAACCAATTGGTAAGGGGCAGTGTAGATACCCATGGCAGCAACGCCCTTCGAACAATCGGGCGATTGCGCAGTCGCTACATAGTGCACCGGCGATGTAACCTGAGCCCCATTGGTTGGACTAGTCACGGTAACGCCTGCAAATGCAGATGTCGCCAAGGTCGCGAAGAGACAGACGTACAGCTGCTTCATAAAAAACATCTCCAGTTGTAGTTGGTTACGAGGTGGCGCAGCCTCGATCGAGTTGCTGGATTCTATGGGCGCAATTTTTTACTTGCAAGAAAATAGCAGAGTAGAAGAACGATTTTCTTACACGAAAGTGCATCGCAGTAAAAAACGCGATAAAACTAAGTCGAAAGCCTTAGCAAACCCTTAGGTTTTTGGGATGCGAAAATAGCGACTAGGTCGAAAGCCTTAACCCATCTCTCGCCACTTGTAGCGGCAAAACGCGTCCGCCGTTGTCACCAATCGCAGTTGCCACACGACTGGCCGCGCCTTTTTCCACCAGAAAAATTACGCAGCCGCCACCACCTGCGCCGCATGCTTTTGCGCCCTGGCCTCCATACTTGGCTGCGATGTTGATGAGCTTGTCGATCAGCGGCGTGGTAATGCCGGGAGCATTGCTGCGACGCAGCTTCCATTCTTCCCGCAGCAGGCGCGCAACTTCCTCCCAGTTGCCGGGAACCAGCGCCTGGTGCATGGCGCGCGCGATCTCCGCCATGCGCTCGAAATTTCGAAACACATGCTTGTCGCCGTTGATATGCGCCTTGAAAACTTCCCAGTTATTGATGCCGGATTGACGCGGCGCTCCGGTGTAGGCAAGCACGAAACGCGATTCGATTTCCTCAGGAGTCACGGAAACGGCTTCGCGGTGGATTCCATCCGCGTCGAGGTGAATAGCGCTGACACCGCCATAAAGCGCGGGATAGTAGTCCTGACAGCCGGTAGGAACGCGGATGATTTGTGCTTCCACATTCTGCGCAATCACGCGCATCTGTTCAAGAGTCAGATTGCGGTCGGTGAAACGCGCCAGCGCGGCAGTGGTAGCGATCATCAGCGCGGAAGAACCAGAGATACCTGCGCCGGCGGGCGATTCAGAATCGGTCTCGATGAGTAGTCCTTCTTTGGGTGCGAAGAACTGGAGCAGACGGGCTGCCAGCGGCAATCGAAAACGGTTGCTCCCTCGCAGCGCGTCGAAACTGGAAAATTGCTCGTCCCGGCGCGTATCCAGCGAGCGCAGGTGAATGCGCTTCCCTTTCAACGGGGTGATGCGACAAGTAGTCAGAATATTGATTGCGAAATTCAGCGTCAAAGCTCCGGGATGAAACAGGTAGAGCGGCCAGAGATCCATGGTTCCACCCGCCATATCGGCTCGGCAAGGAGCCTGCGCAATGATGGTGGGCGCGCTCGCAGGTCCAATTAGTTTCCGCATGCAGTGTTTGTACCACGACGGTTATGGCGCTGCCATATTTCAGTCGCGGCGGCAAGCCAAATTTGGGAAGTCAAGCTAGCGAATTTTGGAGATCTCTGATTGACAACCCCACCAGTTTGCCTCACACTTTGCTTCAGCGCTTTATCTGCCGTTCCCAGCCTGGCAGCAGCGATCTAATTTTAGCCACTGCAGGGAGTCCACGAGATGGCTTATTCCCCCGTAGCCCCTCCGCCTTCCGGCGCGCTGGGACCGCACCCTTTTATGCCGGCAAGCAGCACCGTCCGCGATGAACGAGTTCCTGCCAAGCCCGACGCGGGAGCGATCTTTTCCGCTCTCCGTGATGCGATTGCCAGCGGCAACTCCGAGCTTGACGTTGTCTTGGGAGCAATCGCCGAAGCGGCACAGGCCCTGACTCTGGCCAGCGGCACAGCACTAGCCATGCAGCGAGACGGGCAGGTTGTCTGCCTGGGACGCAGTGGCGAGACTGCTCCTGAACTGGGTGCGCGGTTGAGTATCGATTCCGGTATTTCCGGCGAATGCCTGCGCACGGGCAGAACGTTACGCTGCGACGATACCCAGAAAGATTATCGGGCAGACCGGGAGGTTTGCCGAAAAATGGGGCTGCGATCGATCGCAGCAATCCCGCTACGTGGACGGCACGGGATAGTCGGGGTTCTTGAGGCATTTTCCACCCGTCCTGGCGCTTTCGCTGAAGAACACATGAACTATCTGGCGCGCCTGGCCGAGCTGGCCGAGACCGCTCATGCCCGCCAGGCTACGCCGCAAGTTGCGGTAGCAAGCGAAACACCTGAAACCTATTCGCGGCTGACAGCAGTTTCCAACGTTTTGCTTCTGCGCGGAAAAAAGGCCGTCGCGTATTTAGGGGAAGGAAAGCGACGCTACTGGACAGTCGCAGTGACTTTGGCACTGTTGCTGATTTCAGCCGCAGCCTGGAAGACATGGCGCAAGCCGGCAAGCGCAGCCGCGACTGGCGGACAAATCACCCAGACAGAAGCCACTCCGGCCTTGACATCGGCTTCGGCAGTCGGCGCCGAGCTGACGTGGAAACCCAGTCCAGCGCGCCCTCTGAACTCTAACCACTCCGGCGCAAGGCCCGAAGTTCAGCAATCAGCGAAAGCGGAAGTACCTGATGTGGTTTCAGACACGCAAACTTCATCCGTGTCGTCCACCAAGATCCAAGATCTTACCGTTGCAGATACGGTGAAGCGTGCAGTACTGACGGATTCCGAGAGTGCCACAACCGAAGCGCCGCAGCTCTCGGCCTCCAATCTGGATAACCGGAAGATAGGAACGCTGCTTTCGGTTCCAGTCAGTCTGCCAAAGTTTGGCCCTCCAATTTCTCAAGGCGTCACGGCAGGGGTTCTCGAGCATCAGGTCGCACCAATTTATCCGAGGCAGGCTCTTCCCTTGCGGATCGAAGGTCCGGTGGTTCTGGACGCCACCGTCAATGAGAATGGGTTACTGGAAGATGTCAAAGTGGTCAGCGGACATGCCCTGCTGGCCCAGGCTGCGATCGACGCAGTCAGGCAATGGCGCTATCGCCCATACCTTCTCAATGGAAAACCTGTGAGGATGCAGACGAAGATCACTGTGAATTTCAAAATGCCCAGAGGATAAGGGAAAACCAGTTGTCAGTGGCCAGTTGTCAGTTCTCAGTTGTTGCTTTTAGAGATTCAGCGCGCGCTTTATCGTGCCGCGTTCCTTCTGAATCTTATCTTGCAGAAGAGTGATGGCGTAGATCAGTTGCTCAGGCCGCGGTGGACAGCCGGGAACATAGACATCCACGGGAATGACTTGGTTGACGCTTTGGACCAGCGCGTAATTGTTGAAGACCCCACCTGAAGTAGCGCACGCGCCCATGGAGATGACCCACTTAGGCTCTGGCATTTGCTCCCACAATTGACGGATCACCGGCGCCATTTTGTTAGACACGCGGCCCGCGATAATGATCAGATCGGCTTGCCGCGGTGATGGCCGGAAGACTTCTGCGCCGAAGCGGGCAATGTCGAAGCGCGAAGCGCCCATGGACATCATCTCGATGGCGCAACACGCCAAGCCAAACGTCAAAGGCCAGATGGAATTCTTGCGCATCCAGTTGACGGCCGAATCGAGCGTGGTGAGCACGACACCTTCAGGCGTGTGATTTCCGAACGTGAGATCTTTTACTACCTTCCTGCCATTTTCGCTGGTGACGTAACTGCCGAAGCTGTGCTCGGGAGACATGGCTGCGCTTATTGTAAATCAGTCGGGGAGAGAGCAGCGATTTCCGATTTCCGATTTTGAATTCTTAGGGAATAAGCACGATTTTCCCAAACATCTGGCTGTTCTCCATGTATTCGTGGGCGGCGCGGATATCTTTCAACGGGAAAGTACGATCGACGATTGGTTTGAGTCGTCCGGCAAACACGTGTGCCAGCACTTCGTACAACTCGCCCATGCTTCCCATGTAGGAGCCAAGCAAGGAGAGCTGTCGGGAATAGACGAAGCGTAGTTCGAGCCCCACGTTGGGGCCGGTCGTCGCACCGCAGGTGACCAACGTTCCAGCCGGTTTCAGCGACTTCACGCTTTCTTCCCAGGTGGCGGCGCCGACGTGTTCGACCACGATGTCCACGCCTTCTTTGTTCGTGATCTTTCTCACTTCGTCGGAAATCTTTTGCTGATAGTGGTTGATGCCATGGTCAGCGCCAAGGGCACGAGCTTTCTCCAGTTTTTTCTCATCGCCTGCGGTGGTAATCACCCGCGCGTGAAATAGTTTGGCGATCTGAATGGCTGCGATGCCCACACCGGAACCGGCGCCGAGGACCAAGACCGTCTGCCCCGAACGGATTCCCGCTCGACCCACCAGCATGTGCCAGGCGGTCAGGAAAACCAAAGGAACGCTGGCGGCTTGATTAAAGTCCAGGCTCTGCGGAATGGGAATGACGTTGACTGCGGGCACAGCAATCAGTTCACAATTACCTCCGTCTACACGGTTTCCGAGAACTGTGAACTGAGGGCATTGATTCTGCCGTCCTGAGGTGCAGTGCGAGCAACGATTGCAAAAACTCATCGGCGCCAGGAGCACGCGCTGTCCAGGTTGAAAGCCAGTAACGTACTCCCCTGTTTCAACCACTTCGCCCGCAACGTCGCTGCCCGGGATATGCGGAAGATTGACCCCTGGAAGTCCCTTGCGCACCCATATATCGAGATGGTTCATGGCGCAGGCCTTGACACGAACCAGGACCTGATCTTTGCGGGGCTTTGGATCCGGGACGTCTTCGTAGCGAAGAACTTCGGGACCGCCGAATTCGTGAATGCGAACCGCTTTCATCTGGAGAGTCTCGCTTTAGAAGCCTAAGAACCTAACACGATGACGGTAACGAAAAAGGCCGAACGCAGTTCGGCCCTGGGGGAAGCTGGTTGTGGGCTGGCATTTATTTGGGCGTCAAGTCCATGGCTTCGACAATCCGCTTGAAGGGGATCTTAGCGGTTTCGTTCAGTTCTTTGACGACCTCGGGATTGGCTGCTTCAAAGAAGCACATGCAGTGTTCTTCGGCGGGTACGAAGGCGCTGCGGATGTATCGAACCTTCTTTCCCGCGGCAGTCATTTTTTTGCTGAGATCAATGGCGGCTTTTTGCGCGGCAGCGAGCTGATCCATCTTGATTCCGGGCAGATCACGGTCAACCATATATACGGGCATTGAGTCCTCCTTGCACGCCAGCCCCAAAGCTTAGTCCCCCACCTGGGAGATTTCAACGCTGGTTTGACTTGAGTTGCGGAAACCCGAATAATCAGGCCTGAGATGGATATCTACGAGGAGATCGTCCAGTTGCGCCGGGACGGACGCCGTGGCGCAGTAGCCACGATCGTTAATGTGCGCGGATCGATTCCCTCCTTTAAGACCGCCAAGATGTTGGTTCGCGACGATGGCTCCATCGTTGGGACGATCGGTGGGGGCTGCGTGGAAGCCGAGGTCTGGCAAGCCGCTCGCGAAGTGATGGAAAGCGAGAAGCCGCGCACACTAAGTTTTAACCTTAATCAGGATCCTAAATACGACACTGGGTTATTGTGTGGCGGCGCGCTGGACATCTTCATCGAGCCGGTCTTACCTCCAGCGTTACTTTATATTTTCGGTGCAGGTCACGTATCCGTAAACCTTTATAAAGTTACCAAGGATGCCGGATTTGAAGTAATCGTGGTGGATGATCGCGCGGCTTACGCCAACCGCGAACGCTTTCCCGAATCGAAGGAGGTCATTGCTGAAGATTTTGACCAAGCCATGGCTCGGCTCACTCCAAATGAGTCTTCCTACATTGTGATCGTGACACGCGGACATCGCGACGATATGCGGGTTTTGCGCTGGGCAGTGCAAACGCCCGCCCGATACATTGGAATGATCGGTTCCAAGCGCAAAACTATTGCAGTCTTCCGCGAATTGACGAAAGAAGGACTGTCGCCAGAATTGTTCGAGCGCGTCCATGCTCCGGTGGGGCTGGATATTGGAGCGATTACGCCGGAAGAGATTGCCGTGGCCATCGCCGCCGAACTGATTGCGACTCGTCGTCATGTCGAACGTGCGTTGCCACATATGAGCTGGTTTCACCGGCAGCGGAATGAGACCGCGGATGTTGCAGATGCAGCAGCTGAGGCTTTGGAAGAACAAGAGTAGTGGAAGTACGACGTATGATTTACGAAGGATGATTTGCAAACCACTATTTGCGGACTTTCTTCGCCGGCCATTCGACAATCGTCAATCGTAAATCGTAAATTTCTGCTATCGTCCCCCCATGAGCCGGGCGCCAAGTCTAAGTGGATTGATTCTCGCCGCCGGCGAATCGACACGGATGGGGACGGACAAGGCGCTGCTGGCCTGGCCGCCAGCCGGGTCGGCAATTCCGAGTCCTCCGGGACAGACGTTTCTCTCCGCAGCCATTCGAGCTCTGAGTCCATTCACTGATGTTGTCACCGTAGTGGTGGGCAAGAATGAAGCGAATTTGTCTTCAGTGATCTACGCCAGTGGCGCCGGTTTGGTACGCAATCCCGCGCCCGAGCTGGGACAGTTCAGTTCCCTCCAGACCGGCTTGCGCGACGTGTTGAATCGCGGACGCGACGGCGCAATGATCACGTTGGTGGACCGTCCTCCGCCTAGCGTGGCAACGCTGCAAACGCTGCTGACAGCTTTCGAATCGGCGCTTTTCGCCGGAAAATGGGCGGTGGTGCCCGAATACGGCGGGAAGCATGGACATCCTGTTTTGGTCGGACGCGAGATGATTGAGGCATTTCTGCGAGCTCCAGCTACTTCAACCGCGCGCGACATCGAGCACCAGAATCAACAACACATTCAATACAGTGAAGTAGATGACCCTCTCGTGGTTTCGAATGTAGATACGCCGCAGGAATATGCCGCGCTCCTGTCGCAGGTTTCTTCTCAACTCAAGTAAACTTCTGGCAATGGATTCCACAGGTGTGAGCCGGACCTCATCCCCCAAAGCTGCTGATTTTGTCGCATCGGTTCTCCGTCTTCAGTCCCGTATCGCTGCGTTTGACTGCGACGGCACTTTATGGGCTGGCGACGCAGGCGAAGGTTTTTTCGATTGGGAGCTAAAGCAAGGTCTGCTTTCGAACGAAATCGTGGCTTGGGCGCGTGCACGATACGCTGACTATAAATCGGGCAAGGTTGACGAAGAGACGATGTGCGGCGAAATGGTGACTCTGCATCGCGGGATGAGGGAGGACCAAGTGCAGCGTGCTGCCAGTCAGTATTTCGAGCGTTACATGGAACCCCAGATTTTCCCGGAGATGCGCGATCTTGTGCACCGATTGCGCGAATCAGGCTGCGACATCTGGGCAGTGTCTTCCACCAACGAATGGGTGATCCGGGCAGCTATGAAGCACTTTGGAATTCCTGACAACAGAATTTTGGCGGCGAAGGTTCAAGTTGAGCAAGGCATCATCAC
>DATHJP010000410.1:0-2669 GCA_035489695.1 Terriglobales bacterium | reverse complement strand
CCGCCGTCAACGTAGTCTTGCCATGATCAATGTGACCGATGGTGCCTACGTTTACGTGCGGCTTATTGCGTTCAAATTTCTCTTTCGCCATTTCCGTTTTGCTCCGTCTGTGTGGCGCGGGCGCCCTCGCCCGCGTCTTTCGTCCCTACGGGACTTGCTCTTTTTCCTACCTACCCAGGGCTCGCGCCCTGGGCTAAATTATTCCGCCCCTTCGGGGCTGGGCCGTTTCCGCTATCTACCAACTGCCCTGTCCACCAGTTGCCCTATCTACCCACCGCACCCTGCACTCGGGCGATGATTTCCTCCGACACCGAGCGCGGGGCTTCTTCATAACGCGCAAAATGCATTGAGTATTCAGCGCGGCCCTGGGTGCTCGAACGCATGTGAGTCGCGTAGCCGAACATTTCAGCTAGCGGCACAATTGCCTTGATCACCTGTGAGCCGGCGCGGTGTTCCATGCCCTCGATGCGACCACGTCGCGAACTGAGGTCGCCCATGATGACTCCGGCGTAATCTTCCGGCGTCACCACTTCGACTGCCATCACAGGCTCCAGCAGCACTGGTGAAGCTTTGCGCGCCGCTTCCTTGAATGCCATGGAGCCAGCGATCTTGAACGCCATTTCGTTGGAATCGACGTCGTGATAGCTACCGTCGTAAAGAGTGGCTTTCACATCCACCATTTCGTAGCCCGCCAGGACGCCGCCTTCCATGGCTTCCTTAATACCTTGATCGATGGGCTTAATAAATTCCTTGGGCACTGATCCGCCGACGACGTCATTGACGAATTCGTAGCCCTTACCCGGCTCCTGCGGCTCCAAACGAATCTTGGCGTGACCGTATTGGCCGCGACCACCAGTCTGACGAATGTATTTGCCTTCGCCCTCTGCTTTTTTGCGGATGGTTTCGCGGTAGGCGACTTGAGGTTTGCCTACGTTGGCTTCCACTTTGTACTCACGCATCATGCGATCGACGATGATCTCGAGATGCAGTTCGCCCATACCGCTGATGATGGTCTGCCCGCTATCCGGATCAGTGTGGACTTTAAAAGTCGGGTCTTCCTGCGCGAGACGGCCGAGCGCCATACCCATTTTTTCCTGGTCGGCTTTGGTCTTGGGCTCAACCGCTACTGAAATCACAGGGACCGCGAACGTAATCGACTCCAGCGCGATGGGATGTTCTTCGTCGCAGATGGTGTCGCCGGTGCTGACATTCTTTAAGCCAACAGCCGCACAGATATCTCCCGCTAAAATTTCGCTGATATCTTCGCGCTTGTTGGCGTGCATCTTCAGCAGGCGGCCAATGCGCTCAGTCCGGCCACGACCCGTACTGAGCACGGAGTCGCCGGACTGAAGTTGCCCGGAGTAGACGCGGATGAAAGTCAATTGGCCAACGAAAGGATCGGCCATAATCTTGAAAGCCAGCGCGGAGAATGGCTCTTTATCGTCAGGCTTACGCGTGACTTCCTGTCCAGTGTTCGGATCCGTGCCTCGAACCTCGCCGGCATCGATCGGTGATGGCAGGTAATCAACAACTGCGTCGAGCAGCGGCTGAATACCTTTGTTCTTGAATGCCGTCCCGACGACAACCGGAAATACTTTCAAAGCAATGGTGGACTTGCGCAGCGATGCCCTCAACTCTTCGGCGGAGATGGCCTCGCCTTCTAAGAACTTGTGCAGGATTTCGTCATCGTTCTCGGCCACGGTCTCGACCAGTTGAGTGTGGAAGGCTTCCGCTTTCCTCTGAAGCTCAGGGGGGATGTCACCGGTGAGGTACTCGGCGCCAATGGTGTCGTCCTGCCAGACGATCGCCTTCATCGAAATGAGATCAATCACCCCTCGGAACTTATCTTCCTGACCGATGGGGATCTGTATGGCGATGGGCTTGGCATTCAGGCGCTTGCGGATAGTGTCGATGGCGTGTTCAAAATCCGCGCCCATCTTGTCGATTTTGTTGATGAAGCAAATACGAGGTACGCCGTACTTATCGGCCTGGCGCCAGACTTTTTCTGATTGGGGTTGCACGCCGTGAACCGCGTCGAATACTGCGACAGCGCCGTCCAGCACGCGGAGCGAACGTTCGACTTCCGCGGTGAAATCCACGTGGCCAGGCGTATCGATAATGTTGATGCGAATATCGCGCCAGGTGCAGGTTGTCGCCGCAGATGTAATGGTGATGCCGCGTTCCTGTTCCTGTTCCATCCAATCCATGGTCGCAGTGCCTTCATGGACCTCTCCGATGCGGTGCGTTCTGCCGGTATAGAACAGGATGCGCTCCGTCGTAGTGGTCTTACCGGCATCGATGTGGGCCATGATGCCGATGTTCCTGCAACGCTCTAATGGGACTTGTCTGGGCACGGCTTTCTCAATTTCCTCAGTCTGTTGCTGCTACCAGCGGTAATGGGCAAAGGCTTTATTGGCCTCGGCCATTCGGTGAACATCTTCTTTTTTCTTGATGGCCGCGCCGCGGTTGTTGGCGGCGTCCAGCAATTCGTTACTCAACTTGTCGATCATGCCCTTTTCGCCACGGCCTCGGGCATAGATGATCAGCCAACGGATCCCCAGTGACGTGCGCCGATCGGCATTCACTTCCACCGGCACTTGGTAGTTGGCGCCACCGACGCGGCGAGTCTTAACTTCGAGCAGAGGTTTGGCGTTTTCGACCGCCTTCTT
>DATHJP010000409.1:0-6739 GCA_035489695.1 Terriglobales bacterium | reverse complement strand
TACACTCTTTGGTTTGTTGGCGGTGGAATTGGCAGTCAAGCTTACGCTGGACGCCGGTAATAATGTCACTCATCTGCTGGCGGCTGGCTTTTTCGCCGTGTCCGTCTTCTTTGTGTACCGCTCGTTCTATGCGATGCGGATTGGCACAGAAGGCGCCTGAGGCAAGCGTCAGAATTTCGGAGAATCCACGGATATGCGAAGGTTCTGGATTTGCGCGGTTGCCGCGGCGCTTGTGGCGCCGAGTGGGGCGTGGGAGCTGGGAAACTTTTCAGTTTCGGATGCAGCAGTGAATGCGATCTATCCGGACATCGAGAAGTCGTACATTGACATCCACCAGCACCCTGAATTGTCAGGACACGAAGAGCGCACAGCCACCAAGTTGGCCGAGGGTCTGCGTGCTTTGGGTTTCGAGGTTACGGAGCACGTCGGCCACACGGGCGTGGTTGGAGTCATGAAGAATGGCGCCGGGCCGGTCGTAATGCTGCGCACCGAATTAGACGCGCTCCCTGTTCTGGAGAAGACGGGACTGCCGTATGCAAGCCACGTAGTCGTACACAACGATCAAAATGTGGAAGTGCCAGTGATGCACGCCTGCGGACATGATGTCCACATGTCGGCTTGGCTGGGGACAGCGCGTCTTCTAGCGGCGAACAAAGGCCGCTGGAGCGGAACCCTGGTATTGATCGGACAGCCCGCGGAAGAAACCATTGGCGGCGCCCACGGCATGCTGAAAGATGGACTCTACACCCGCTTCCCCAAACCGGCGTACGCCGTCGCGATCCATGACACTTCAGATCTTCCTGCCGGCGAAGTGGGCTATAACACGGGCTACACGACCAGCAATGCTGACTCCGTCGACATAACCATCTATGGAAAAGGCGGACACGGATCTGCCCCTCACACCACCGTTGATCCCATCGTGATTGGAGCACGAATCGTGACCACGTTGCAGACCCTGGTCGCGCGCGAAACCACGCCGGGAGATTTTGCGGTGGTGACTGTCGGCACATTTCATGCCGGCACCAAGAACAACATCATTCCCGATGAAGCGAAGTTGCAGCTGACCGTGCGCAGCTATAAAGCCGAGGTGCGAAAAAAGCTGCTGGCAGGGATTGAGCGAATTGCAAAGGCAGAAGCAGAGGCCGCGAACGCGGACAAGATGCCATTAGTTGAGCGTGTGGAAGGAGCCGATGCCGTATACAACGATCCCGAACTGGCTAAGAAAGTGATGACGGCGGTGAGCACACGCCTGGGCCAGAGCAATGTGAAGCAGACACCTCCTATCACGGCGTCGGAAGACTTCTCCGAATACGGGCGGGACGGCGTTCCGCTGTTCATGATGTGGGTAGGAGCGATAGAATCGGGGAAGTGGAAGGCCGCTAAGCAATCCGGGGAAAGGCTGCCCTCGCTGCATTCTTCACTTTTTGCACCCGACCGGGAGCCGACCTTGAAGACGGCGATTCTGGCAGAGTCGACCATGGTCCTGAGCCTGCTGGGACCAGGGAAATGAATAAGCCGTTGTTCACTGGAAGTATTTCTGGATGTCTTAGCCGCCACCGGGGGTGATGGGTTCGCTATTTGCCGGCCGTCCGCCCGATGTCCGCTCACTTGCGTGGGGTGCGCTACTCATGTGGATTACAGTTCCCTGGGCATGGTGGGCAGACAAACATCGGGACGCCACATCGAGGGCGTGACTTTAATTCGGTCCCTTCATTTTTGACTTCACACTGTGCGCGAGTTTTTCAATCTCTTCCGCCTTCTTCAGCACTTCCAGGGAGAGGACATTCTCGTTGGTCTTGTCCACATACTGCTTTAGCTCGGTGGCTAACTTAAACAATTTGTCGGCGTCACGCCTGAGATCCGCCTGGCGCTCCTGATTGGCTTTCTTGGCCATGTCTTTTTCAAGCCTCGCACGTGCCTCGTCTTCGGGAGCCGGTTGCTGAATTCCCGGGGGCACTCCCTGTGAGGAAGGCTCAGCCAGTAACGGCACCGGAGGCCTCACCATGTTCAGCGCAAACAAAATTACCAACGCAAGCGATTTGAATCGCACAATCACCTCGAATGGACAGGAGATTATGACGATTATACTTTGGCTGGGGAGCGGAGAGTTCGTCCGTCGCTTGTTATAATCGCGCCCTGAATATGAATCGTATGCTGTTGCATTTGGCCATGCCCGAAAGCTGGAACCTTCCCGCGTTGCTGCGTGATTGGCGGGAAGACACCATGACTTTCCTTCGTCACGATGTCCCCAAGATCCTGGTCGTAGTGATCGCATCGCTGGTACTGATCCGCGTACTCAGGGCCCTGACCGGGAAAGTTGTCACGCTGCATATCCGCAAAGCTCCGCCAGGTTTCCGCGCCCAGCAGGTGCGGACGCTGGCTGCGGTGACCAGCAGCGTGGGCATTTTTGTGATCACATTCGTCGCCGGCCTCGAAATCCTCTCGCTGCTGGGAATCAACCTAGGCCCGCTGTTGGCGAGCGCCGGAATCGCCGGTCTGGCAATAGGATTCGGCGCACAGACGCTGGTGAAAGATGTGATCAATGGTTTTTTTATCCTGCTGGAGAATCAATACGACATTGGCGACAACATTCGGGTTGCCGGCGTGAAAGGTACAGTCGAAGCCATGAACATGCGCAGCACCTCATTGCGCGATGAGGACGGCACCATCCACATCATTCCCAACAGCGAAATCAAAATCGTATCCAACGCAACTCGCGACTGGTCACAAGTGACTTTGCGCGTCACCGCCGCCTATAGCGAACCGAGCGAACGCATTGTGAAGTTACTTCAGGAGATTGGCGAAGAACTTCGACATGATCCAGCTTATGCGGATGACATTGTCAGCGACATTGAAGTGCCAGGAATCGATCGCGTAGCCAATGGCGAGGTGGAGTATCTTATCCAAGTGAAGACGCGCCCCAACCAGCAATATCGAGTAAGCCGCGAACTGCGCCGCCAGATCAAGGAATGCTTTCAGAAGAACAACGTTCAGACCGCAGGGCCCGGCAGGGTGTATGTGATGGACCAGAGCTCCAGCGCATAGCTTCAGAACCGAGGGTGTCCCACCTTTGCTGTGAGCAAAGGTGGTAGGCAAGACAGCCAGCAGCACCCCGGCATGGGTGGTGTTTTTGAGGTTGTTTTAGTTTTTTGCGTGAGGCAGTTGTTGCCGCAGGCTCTCCACAATCAGACCAACCAACGCATACGTAGCGGCATTCGCCAGCAGAACCCAATAGATACTAACGGGGAAATGGAAATAAAAACTAGCAAACAAAATTGGACAAGTTAAACGGACGAGAGTCCACACAATCGGTTCGGAAGTCATCTGAATTGGAAACGTTGCCAAGACATAAAGGTTCCAGCAGCCCGCAACCAGCAAGCCCGCACTCGCCCACATAGCAATTCGGTATTTCACGCTGCCGCTCCTACTGTTCGCTGGTCCAATCATCCCACAAACTCCTCCAGACTCCAAACGTGATCGGCATCTGCCCCGGTGTTGCAACTGAACCATTGCGCACGGCGTGAGTGTGCTCGGGTGAGCCTGGTACTGGACACCATCGTCCCACGGTTCAGATGACAGAGTAAAGATTCGTCCGGACGAGACACGCTATCGGGAAGTGTGGGCCACCCGCCGAGGGCGGGATTATACAAGAGCCCTGTCACGTTTCGTGCGTCGATGTCTGCGCGAGTATCATGCGCGTGGAGTCCAGCGCCATGACCGGACGCAATATAAATCGAGCCAAGACTTTGAGCCGACTCCGCACAGCAGCAGCAAGAGAGAAAAATCTGCTGACGTTGGCGGCAATCGCGGCAGAGATACTGGAATTGGCAAGGCAGAAACAACCCAATTTACTTCCTCAATTGGCTCAGA
Organism: Terriglobales bacterium; assembly: GCA_035489695.1. Classification (GTDB taxonomy): domain Bacteria; phylum Acidobacteriota; class Terriglobia; order Terriglobales; family Acidobacteriaceae; genus 40CM-3-55-5. The sequence continues at coordinate 2,869 of DATHJP010000409.1, read as the reverse complement.
GAATCAAGCGCCTTCGCAAAAGTCTTAAGCTGTCACAAAGTCAATTTGGCAGCCGACTGAATTGTTCGGGTATGGCAGTCTGCCGATGGGAACGTGGCCGTCGTCCACCAAGTTCCTGCCTCCTGGCAATGGGAAAGATCGAAGGGCCACCTCGCGGTTGGTATTTCTGGAACATCGCCGGAATCACAATCCAGGATGCCCGCGACATGCTTGATTGATATCACTGACGGAAGCGTGAGCAGCGGCATTCAGGAGTTTTAGAATGAGAAGCTGGTCAGGGGCTTGACTGGCGTCACAAATGGTGACACCATTAGCCTTATTGTAGTGTCTCGGCAGAAAGTGTCGTTCCAGCCATTTTCATCATTTTTCATACTTCATTCCAAAGTTGCCGCAAGTTGCCTCTTGCGCATTCGGAACTCTTGAGAGGGAGTCAATGGTGAAGCCCGTGGTAGCGGCCAAGAAGCGCGACAAATTCGATCCCCAGACATTCCTTTCGACCATCGACGGCGGCAGGAAGATCACAGCTTTTCCCAAAAAGCAGACGATCTTTGTTCAGGGCGACCCGTCCGATGCTGTTTTTTATATACAGGAGGGAAAGGTAAAACTCACCGTTGTGTCTACGGTTGGGAAGGAAGCCACCATTGGCATTCTAAACGAGGGCTCTTTCTTCGGAGAGGGTTGCCTTACCGGGCAGCCTCTCCGTCTCTGCGCCGCAACCGCAATGACCGATTGCTCTGTGATGCGAATCGAGAAGAATGCGATGGTGGAAGTGCTTCATCGGGAACACGCGTTTTCCGATATGTTCGTGGCCTATTTGCTGACACGGACCATCCGATACGAAGAGGATTTGGTTGACCAGCTTTTCAATTCCAGTGAAAAACGACTGGCTCGGATATTGCTATTGTTGGCTCACTTCGGCAAGGAAGGTAAGGCCGAAGTTGCGATTCCCAAGATCAGTCAGGAAACCCTGGCAGAGATGGTGGGTACGACTCGCTCGCGGGTTAGCTTTTTCATGAACCGGTTTAGGAAATTGGGGTTCATCAATTATCAAACTGGTGATGATTTACAAGTTCACAGTTCACTTCTCAACATCGTTCTCCACGACTAGCACTTCGTTCCGAAAAAACCGACCCATACTCTCTTGCAGACTTAGCCATTCTCGGCTGCGCCATTTCCTTGATGACTTCGGCGAGTGTCGCTTTGGCGGATTGCTTTTTTGTTTTTCTTTTATCCATACACCCATGATTTCACGAGTGTGGGGCGATTACAGGTCAATTTGGACCAAGTGTATGTTTATGCCCAATGTCCCGTATAGAACGCTCGACGCCGCCCATCGGGTGTACACTAGAGGTATAGGAAATCAGGTTATGAATGCTGAATTTCGACGCCTTCCGCAAACTCTGCCGTAAAGCTTCCATCGAGACAAACCCCGCTGAACTCATCAAAATCAAACAGACCTTGCAATTCATGTTTCGCCTTGAAGAAATAGAGTTGTATGGTGTCAAAAAGAACCCCGGCCTGAAACCTAATTAACCTCCCATCTCACAGCACATTGCGATGGTGTGCTTTTTTGCTCAGACACCGTTTTCACTCTGGACTAGCCTGTTGAAAGTAGAAAGGGGTTCCATATGACCCCATCCCAGAGTGATTGGCAACACCTTGCTGAACAGGCCAGTAGTGAAATGGACCCAGAAAAGCTGATCAATCTTGTGACCCAGCTTAACCGTGTGTTAGGTGAGCAGGAAGAAAGATCTCGGGCGCAGCAGCGACATCAACCGAATGAGGGTTTGTCGTTTCCCGCGGCAGTTTAGGTGCTTGCCGGATTCGCGCCCACGCGGAGAAGGCGTACAAAATGAAAATCTTGTTCAACCCGCCTGTCGCGCTATTGGTCGTCGGCGTGTTTTATGTCGTCGGGTGCGTAGCGCATGGCCTGAACCAGATTAAGGCCAGGTTGCCTAAGCGGCACTTAATCAGATTCAGATAGGAAAATGAGCTATACAGATTTGGGGCCCGCGTTGCTTGGTTGATGCCGCCCGGTTGTAAGAAGCCCGCCAGGTTGGGAGACAGCGGGCTTTTCCTTTGCCTTAATCAGACCTGTTCGGAAATCAGAACAACATCCGCAAACGTGCTCTGGAGTGACGTTTTTTGTCACGCTGAATGCCGCTCCGTTCGCCACGGGGTACGGAGGCCCTGCGTGACTGATGTGGGAGACGTGGGGCTTCCCTGTTCATGACGCACTCAGTTGTTTTGGATTTACTTCCGACCGAAGCGTGGGCCACCCGCCGTGCAATTGACACGGACATCCCGCGTCTGCTGTAATCCCGTCCGGTTTTCCGATCGCCTTCGATGATCACCCGCCAGCGGCGGGGCTTCCGAATTCACCTTCACTTCGAGAGGAGATCCTCATGAGCGCATCCACCAAAGCTATGACCTCATCCACCAGCGGGTACACAACCCCCGCGTTCTGGGAACGTTTGTGGCGCATGAGCGGCATCAACTTCGTAGTCTTCTTTATCATTGCGTACGTCATCTACGGCTCTCAGCCGCACGTCGGCGCGTCGGCCGACGCACTCACCGCGTTCTACGTCGGCGACCGCACACGGATTCTGATCGCTGCGGTGTTCTCCGGCATGACGGTCCTCAACCTCCTGTGGTTCGCGGCGGCGCTCAGGACCACCTTGGCGGATGCCGGGCAAGACGGTTGGGGCGCGGCGGCAACCGCCTCCAGTGCCGCCCTCGGAGCGCTTTTCCTCTTGCTCATCGCGGTGGTCGCAGCCCTCGCGTACTCCATCGCCGGCTCGATCACAAAGAGTATTGAACATCACCCTTAAGGCGAGCGAAGCTTTCGGACTGCTGGCAGCGTAGCGAG
>DATHJP010000408.1:0-13319 GCA_035489695.1 Terriglobales bacterium | reverse complement strand
TCTTTTCTATCGCGCTCTTCTGGGGAGAGCTGGAGCGTGAGCTCCGCGTTGCCGGAGCCCTGACCCCAATCAGGCGGCAGGAATTCGCCAGTCACGCATCGCCCATCACGGAAATGATAAGAAGTCATTTCAAGTACTTCCGGTGCTGTCGTACCCTGGCGCGCTAACATCCTGATAGACACAGTGGCTACCAGAGCGGCCGCGTCATGATCGGGGTGACCACCTTCGTATGCCTGCGTGATGATGATGTCCGGTTGAATCTGCGGCAGCAAGGATGCGAAGCGTTCCGCCAAAACCACGGTTTCATGTATGGCTTCCTGATCGACGCCTCCCAGAAAAAGAATTCGATCGGGAGTTACGCCGGCCAAAGCCAGCGCCGTAATCGCTTCGTCGTGGCGCATCCGAGCATAGCGCGCGCGTGAGCCTGTCGCCCGCGGCGACCGCAGGGCAGGATCGCGTGGCGCTCCATCCGTAAGGAAAACGACTGTAGAGTTGCGGAGCCGGCTCATGCACGCGGTGGCGCCAATGGTTTCGTCATCGGGATGGGCGACCAATATAATCGCCTGCAGGTCCAGTTTTTTCCCGGCGTAGAGGCCGGTTACCGGGTCTGCCAGTCGCGACCATACAGTGTGCCCAGGATAAGAGTCACGGCTCGTCATGCGGCAATCTGGCTCGACGATAACAGCCTCACGGCTTCGCGATAGCCGTGCATGGTGCCGACATCGACGTACATGTCTCCACGCTTGATTCCGAGCGCGGCGCCTCCCTGCGAAAGATAGGCATTGACCAGAGTGCCGAAATATTGATCGCTGCGTTGCCGCTCGCACCAAAGGCGATGCAGAGTGGCCAGTTCCCTTCCCGGCAATTTGAATGCGCCCCATATCCAGCGAGAACGCGGCGCCTGCTGTTTCACCTGAATTTCCTGCACGGAACCGGCGTCGTCTGTGATCACGGCGTCGAACAATTCGGGTTGGGCCACGGGAAACAACAAGAAAGAAAACTGGTCATCGGGCAGGAATGCGAAACCTGCAGTGGGGAACCAGATGGTATCGGGCAGGCCAACCAGCACTTCGTCCTGCGGTGCAATAAAAGGCAGAGCTGTGAACAACGCATCACAAAGTCCGTTGGGATTGGATTGAATGGCATAGCAGATTGAGGCTGCCCCGATCTGGCTGCCGAAGTAGTTCATGATGTCAGTTTTGGCTGGGGAAATCACGAAGCAGAACCGCGTTACTCCGGCGTCCAGCATACGTTCAATCAAATATTCGGATACGGCGCGCGGTTGTTCCTTATCTCCATCGCGGCGGGTTCCTACCGGCAGCAATTCTTTGGAGAAGGCGAGAGGCTGAATCCTGGTACCGAGGCCGGCAGCCGGCACAATTCCCCAGCGGCGACTCATGCGGCCATCTCCAACAACTTGAGTAACTGCTGGCTGCGATGGTCAGCAGTGTGCTCGGCCAGGACACGTTCTCGCGCGGCGCGTCCGATACTGCGCAATTCTTCCGGGCTGAGAGCAAGAAACTCCACGACGTCGGACGCCGACGAGGCTACCAGGATTTCCCGCCCAGGTTCAAAAAACTCCTCCAAACCATCCCATGCGTCGCTAAGCACTGGAGTTTCGCAAGCGGCCGCTTCAAACAGCCGGCCCGAGGGACAGTAGCCCATCTCTGCCATGGCAGCGCGGGTAACGCTCAACGTCAATTTTGAGGATGAATAAAACGCGGGATGTTGGGGCGGAGGTACGTGGCTCACGAATGAAACGTTGTCGCTCCAGGGGAAATCCTGGGGATACAGCGCTCCTCCGACCAGAAACTGTTTTTCCGGAGAACGTCGTGCGGGCTCGAGAAAGAGTTGTTGCAGAGCAGGTTGACGATCGGCGGCGTAGGTCCCCAGATAGGAAAGGTCGGAGTGATAGTTAGCATCCGAAGCCACGGGTTTGTGAACCTCGGGATCGACGCTGCCATAGAGCGCCGCTACGCGACGCGCTCCGAGATGCTGTCGTAATTCGTCCAGTGCCCTCCCTCCGGCGTAACTCAAGACCAGATCGAATGGCTCCAATCCGCAAGCCGGAAGATAGTCAACCGATCCCTCCGTTCGCAATCGCTCCAAGGTAACGGGAGTGTCCAGATCATAGAAAACACGTACCGGTGCGGAGGAATCGAGGATGAGGTCTGCTGCAGCCAGCGCGTCCGGACAATAGGAAGTCACGATCGCGGAATCAGCCGCTGCCACGGCTTCGCGAGCACATGCTTCTATCTCTTTCCATCCGGAGTAGAGAATCAATTGGTAACTGTCCGTACTCTGCAGATCGCGGTGGGCGGCGTAGTAGGGGACATCGCGCTCGAAGAAGGTAACCTGATGTCCACGTCGAGCTAAAGCCCTGCACAGTCCGCGCCAAATGGTAGCGTGGCCATTGCCCCATGAAGAACTCACGGTCAGGCCGAAGATGACGTGTCGCATGCCTGCCTTCATCGAAAATGTAGGAAGGGAGTTTTTCAGCACTGATCGCCGTTCCTTCTGATCAAGCTTGAGGAAAACCGGCGCCACCTCGGAAAAACTGCCCGTAAAAATTTACTGCGATGGGATGAATAGCTGAATTCGGAGAACCGTGTAATTCGTGGTGGAACATCCCGTAGGAGCCAGCGACGCGATAACTGCTCCACAAATTCGATTTCCACTACCTGGGCTCATCCGACCAGTTCGCAGATATCAGTTCCTAGTTCTCAGATGTCTGAAGCACTCAAAAGTGGACATCTGTCGCAGACTCAATCGCATCAGAGAAGAACGGGCCAGCCAGTCCCTTGGGTTTTGCAGCAAGCTTGCGTTCGGGCAATCTTCCTATGCGCGGTTTAGCATTTTCCCTCGTCGTATTTTGCCTGCTACCGGCGGCTGCCCAGGTCACGCCGGTCACCGGGCAATTGTCCTATGAAGGACAGCCGGTGGGCTCGATCGAGCTGGTATCGGACCCCCGGATCAATGTTGACGCATTCCGGCCATTAGTTGCGCAAAAAGCAGGCGAGCCTTACTCCGACGAGAAAATCAAGGCCAGTGTCGAAGCGCTGCAAGCCACACGACGTTTCAGTAAAGTTGAAGTCGACGTAAGGCCGGAGGCTACCGGACTGCACCTTATTTTTGTGTTGGAGCCAGCCTTCTATGTCGGCATTCTGCAATTTCCGGGAGCGATTCGAGTTTTCACGTATACGCGGCTGTTGCAGGTTGTCAATCTTCCGGACGAAGACCCCTACGAGAAGAATCGCATTCCGCAAGCCGAAACTGCGCTATTGAACTTTTTCCGGACGAATGGCTTTTTTCAAGCGACTGTCCGAACTGAGACTCAACTGGACGAGGCAAATCAGCTCGCCAATATCACATTCAACGTACAGCTAAATAAGCGGGCGCGCATCGGGAAGGTCGAAGTTCAGGGACCTCCGCAACAGGAGGGTCAGCGGTTGCTGCGCTCCATGCGATCTTTCCGGGCAACATTGACGCGCTCGGCGTTGAAGCCTGGCAAGACGTATACGCAGGAAAAGCTGAAGTCCGCCACCAGCCGACTGCAAAAATATCTCGCGGGTCAGCGCCGTCTTGCCAGCCGGGTTCGGCTGAATCCACCGCAATATCATGCCGAGACCAACCGCGCGGACGTTTCATTTACGGTGGAAGAAGGGCCGGTGGTGGATATCCGCACCGCCGGCGCCCGCCTTTCTGTAATTCCCTTCCTCGGCAGCAGACGCCAGAAGAAGCTGATCCCGATCTACGACGAAGGAGCGTTCGATCGTGACCTGGTGGAGGAGGGCCGTCGCAATCTGGTTAATTTCTTCCAGGAAAAAGGCTACTTCGACGCCAAGGTCAAGACGGTGGTTCAACGTCAGCCGGACAAGATTTCGCTGCTCTACCAGATTGTCAAAGGCAAACGGCACCGGGTGCGCGAGATAAGTTTCCGGGGCAATCAAAATCTACCTGAAGACAAATTGCTGACGCACATCGAGATTCGGAAACATCACTTACTTTCCCGGGGACGTTACAGCGAGAAATTTTTGCGCCAGAGCGTCACCGATATCGAAGCGATGTATCGAGATGCGGGATACGAGAACGTCAAAGTTGACCCCCAGGTTGTCGATCACGATCCAGATATCGATGTCACTTTCCAGATCGCGGAAGGGCCTCAGACTCTGGTCGACACGTTGCGCGTAGAGGGAAACACGAGCATTCCCTTTAATGTATTGAGCCCACCCACGGGATTGGGTTTGCGCTCGGGGGCTCCTTTTTCACCACGAAGACTTTCGGACGATCGCAGCCGCATTCTGGCCGCGTACATTGACCGCGGATATCTGAACGCGGAAGTGAAACCCACCATTACCCGTCATCCCGATGATCCGCACCGAGTGGACGTTACGTATAGTGTCGCCGAACATCAACAAGTGCGGGTCAGCCAGGTCGTGATGCTCGGACAAAAGCGGACACGCCAATCGCTCATCAGCAAGACGGCTGACCTGTCGCCGGAAACTCCGCTCAGTCAAGGCAAGCTGCTTCAGGCCGAGAGTGCGCTGTATGATCTCGGAATTTTTGATTGGTCGAGTGTGGGTCCGCGACGGCCAATCAGCACGCAGACGGAAGAAGAAGCCGTGGTCAAGGTGCACGAATCGCGGCGCAACTCCATTACCTATGGAATTGGATTCGAGGTCGCCCGGCGGGGCGGGAATATACCGACGGGAACGGTTGCCGTGCCCGGGTTGCCGACCATTGGATTAGGCAATGCCCAGATTGTTCCTAGCGAGAAGACCTTTGCCAGCCCGCGAGGCTCGGTGGAATACAGCCGGCGCAACATGCGCGGCCTGGGAGAAACGGCGTCGATTTCTTTGTTGGCGGCGAGGCTCGATCAACGGGCACTGGCTACCTACACTCAACCTCATTTCCGCGGATCACAGTGGAAATCGCTATTCAGTTTGTCCGCCGAGCGTACGACGCTGAATCCATTATTTACGGCGCGGCTTGGAGAGGGGTCTTGGCAATTTGAAAGAACCATCAATCGGGCGAAGACCACGATCGCGCAGGTACGATACGACTTCCGCAGGACTTCTCTCTCCCAGTTGCTGATTCCTGAACTAGTGTTGCCGGAAGATCGGTCGATACGGGTGTCTGGGGTATCGGGCACGTTGATTCACGATACTCGTGACAAACCTCTCGACGCCCACCAGGGACGCTTTGAAACGCTGGATCTGGGAATCAACCCTAAAGCATTTGGTTCGACTGCCAGTTTTACCCGGCTGCTGGGCCAATACGCTTATTACCGGCCGATCCGCAAGATTGTCTGGGCGAATAGCGTGCGCTTAGGATTGGCGAAAGCGTATGGTGGCAGTCATGTCCCTGCGAGCGAGCGTTTCTTTTCTGGCGGCGGAACTTCGCTCCGCGGGTTCCCCATCAATGGCGCCGGCCCCCAACGCACGGTGCCGGTGTGCAGCAATCCGAATGACACCAGCACCTGTTCCGACATACGCGTGCCCGTAGGCGGTAACCAGCTCTTTATTCTCAACTCTGAGCTACGGTTCCCGTTGGCCGTCACAAGTAATTTGGGCGGAGTGCTGTTTTACGACGGAGGGAATGTTTATAACGCCGTCAATATCCATCGTTTTGTAAGCGACTACACCAACACTGTAGGGTTTGGATTGCGTTACAACACTCCGGTCGGGCCCGTGCGATTTGATATTGGACGCAATCTGAATCCTATTACCGGCATTAATGCCACGCAGTTCTTTATTACGCTGGGACAGGCGTTTTAAAACAGGCGGGATTGCATTTATGAACTGGAAACGTATCGTTGGCTGGATCGCGGCAGTCCTACTGATCTTGATTGTAGGAACGGTTGTGACGGGAATCTTCGTGGTGAGAAGCGAACGCTTCCATCGCTACGTTCTGGCCAAGATTGTGGAGAAAGGAAATGAAGCGACTGGGGGAACGGTAGAGATTCGTGGGTACGACTTTCACTGGACTAAGCTGACCGCCGACGCCTATGGCGTCATCATTCATGGGCTGGAGAAGTCGAATGAGAAACCGCTTCTGAGTGTGGACAAGCTGACACTTCGTCTGAAGATTCTCTCGGTATGGCATCAAAAAGTTAATCTGCGAGAAGTTCTGATTGATCATCCCGTGGTGCATCTTGCAGTCGACCGAGTTGGCCGCAGCAATATCCCTTCGCCCAAAGCCCCAAAAAGGGCGAGCACGAGCATTGACATCTTCGATCTGGCGGTGGGGCATGTGCTGTTGAGCAATGGCGAAATTTATTACAACGATCGGCAACTCTCTCTGATAGCGGATGTCTACGACCTGAAAACCGAAATTGGCTATAGTCTTTTGACCACGAGTTACGACGGTTCGTTGTCATACAAGCAAGGCGAGGTCATGTATGCGGGACTGAATCCCCTGCCGCACAGTCTTGAGGCAAAATTCAATGCAACGCCCGCTCGCCTGGCTTTCGATCCTGTGGTGTTGACCGTCGGGTCCTCTCGCATTTCTTTGCGAGCGGATATGACGAATTACGCCAATCCACGATTTGATGGTTCTTATAACGTTCTTCTTCACACGCAGGATTTCGCTGGCCTGGTCAAACCCGCAAAGCCGGCTGGAGATCTGGCGCTGGCAGGCGGATTTCATTACCAGAGCTCAGATCAGCCGGTCCTGCTGAATGCGGCCCTGGATGGCCAGCTCAATGCAGGAGAGCTCAAAGTAGTTTCGCCTGAAGGCCACATAGAGTTTCGCTCCATTCGTGGCCGATATGTGTTTGGCCGGGGTAATTTGCAAGCCCGCGATCTCGCGGTGAATCTGCTGAAGGGACAACTCACTGGCGACCTCAGCATCCAGCACATGGACACCACCCCAGTGTCTCGTCTGCACGCCTCGTTGCGAGGCATTTCTCTGGACGCTGCCAGGGAGTCGATCAATGCGCCATCGTTCAAGCGGCTACCGCTGACCGGGCAGGTGGAAGGCAAGACGGACGCCTCGTGGGTTGGAGGCATACAAAACCTTCAAGCTCGATCCGATCTGACACTCCAGGCTGCGGTCACTAGCACCGCATCGGGCTCGAAAAAATCTGTGCCGATCAATGGCACTGTGCATATGAATTACGACGGACGGCGCAACGCGATCACTCTGCGGCAGACTGTCCTTCGAACTCCAGCAACTTCCATCACCGCAGATGGAACCATGAGTGAACGCTCCGAGCTTCGCATTCAAGCGCGAACGGCCAATCTCGAAGAATTGTCCACGCTGGCAAATGCATTGCAAGTAGCAAGCGCTCCGGCTTCCCAATCTGCGCCTAAGCCCTTAAGCGTTTCTGGGTCCGCGGTGGTAGACGCGACTGTGCGAGGACGATTGCAAAGCCCACATGTGAGTGCACAAGTTACCGCACAAAATCTTCAGGCTGAGGGTAGTCAGTGGCGCAGCCTGCGCGTGGGAGTTCAAGCCAGCGCATCGGAACTCGCGCTGCAGAACGGCTCGTTGATCAGTGCGCAGCAAGGACAGGCATCCTTCAATGTGAAGGTTGGCCTGCGGAACTGGTCGTACGATCCGTCGAATCCGATCGCGGCGACGTTGTCGGTCAGGCAAATGTCTCTGGCACAGTTGCAACAGATAGCGGGGCTGCAATATCCGGCGACGGGTGACCTCTCTGCGGATATCACGTTGCAAGGCTCTCAACTCAAACCAGTCGGACGTGGATCGGCGAAGCTGGTGAAGGCTCGTGTGTACAACCAGCCAGTTCAAACTCTGACACTTCAATTCCAGGCCGCGAACGGCGCCGTCAATTCCACCTGGAACGTAAAGACGCTGGCCGGTTCGGCAGACGCAAACTTGATCTATTACCCGAAGTCTCGGGGCTACGACCTTCGCCTGAATGCGAATAATGTAACGCTGGAGAAATTGGAAGCGATTCAAGCTAAGAACCTGGCGGTCAAGGGCACGTTGACCGCTTCGGCCACCGGGAAAGGTACGCTCGATAATCCACAACTCACAGCGACGGTACAGGTACCGCAACTTCAGTTTCAGCAGAGTGTTATTACTGGAATCAAAGCTAATTTAAATGTGGCCAACCATCGGGCGGAGGCAACGCTCAATTCGGCTATCCAGCAGTCATCTCTGCAGGCAAAGGCGAACGTGAATCTCGATGGACGCGATTACTACACGACCGCTACCGTCGACACTACGGTTTTGCCGGTTGCGGCTTTGCTGGCGGTGTACGTACCAACGCTTCCCACCGGGTTACAAGGGCAAATGGAACTCCATGCTTCGCTGAAAGGGCCATTGAAAGACAAGTCGCGCATGGAAGCTCATCTCGTGATCCCGACTTTAAACGCGACTTATGAGTCGGTCCAGATCTCCAATAAGGGTCCTATACGGGTGGACTACGCAAACTCTGTGGTCTCTCTCCAACCCAGTGAACTTAGCGGGACTGGAACGTCAATTCGTTTCGCGGGACAAGTTCCTTTACGCGGCACAGGCGCTATGAGCCTCAACGCGCAAGGGAATATCAATCTGCGTTTACTGCGCCTGGTCAGTCCCGATGTCCGCAGCTCGGGGACAATGGCACTGGATATCCGAACTGCCGGCAGCGCGAGTAACCCCCAGGTTACAGGAACGATCCGAGTGCAGAACGCCAACCTTTCTACCGCGAGCATGCCCTTCGGTCTGGAACAAATGAATGGACTGATGAATTTGAATAAGGATCAAGTCCAGATCAGCAACCTCACTGCACAAATGGGAGGCGGACAGGTTACGGCCGGAGGCTTTATCACTTACCGGCCCGATGTGCAGTTCAATCTTGTGCTCAACGGGAATTCGGTTCGCCTGCGTTATCCGGACGGGTTGCGCTCAGTACTGAGCAGCAGTCTTACGCTTATCGGGAACCGGCAGTCGGCCCGGCTGGACGGAAGAGTGCTGATTGATAGCCTCTCGTTTACTCAGGATTTTGATCTGGCGAATTTCATGAATCAATTTACTGGGGACACCGCCCCGCCTTCCGGGGAGAGCTTCGCCGATAATGTGAACCTTAACATCAGCGTGCAATCGACCGAGCAGCTCTCAGCCGTCAGTTCGCAGGTCAGCCTCGAAGGGCAGGCCAACTTGCGGGTGATTGGAACAGCTTCCAATCCCGTGATCGTGGGCAGGGCGGATTTGACCTCGGGTGAAATCTTCTTCATGAAGAGGCGTTACCAGTTGGAGCGCGGCATCATTAACTTCACCAACACGGATCGGACCACACCTGACGTAAACCTGCTGATCACCACCACCATCAATCAATACAACCTGAGTCTCACCATCGTCGGTCCGATTGACAAATTGAGGACGAGTTATGTTTCGGATCCTCCGCTGCCACCGGTGGACGTTATTAATTTGATCGCACGCGGGCAGACGACGGAGGAGACCACTCCGACGAATCTGGGCGCGAATTCAATCCTGGCTCAAGGTCTGGCAAGCCAGGTCGGCTCGCAAATTAGTAAGCTGGCGGGCATCTCGAGTCTGACCATCGATCCTTTAATTGGCGGCGATAACAGGAATCCCTCGGCGCGCATTGCCATACAGCAGCGCGTGACGAGAGACTTCATCTTTACTTTTTCGACCGATGTAACCTCGGCGCAGCGGGAAGTCATCCAACTGGAATACCAGCTCAATCGGCGATGGTCGGTGAGCGCAACCCGAGATGAGAATGGCGGCGTGGCCTTCGATGCGAAGTTTCACAAGGTTTTCTAGAACGGGTTATTTCGGATAGCCAAACAGGAAGTTGAGCAAATGTCAGCGGTCGAAACGGATTTGTGGGTTTTTCGGGATGGACGCAAATCCGTATCTAGCGCGGGCCTGCTGCATGAACTGCAGCGAGGACTGAAGAAGCTGCTGGATTCTCCGCGGCCGCGAATCCGTGAACGCTGCCTCAATGCGTTGATCCGCGCGGGTGAATTAGAGTCCGCACTGGCGGATGCTGGGTCTCCAGCCGTGTCAGCTCTAGCCTCGCTGACCGATGCGCTAGCATCGGCTCTGCTTAGCGGCGACTTGAGTGTAGTCAGGAAGCTTAGTGGCAGCCTGAACAATCTCTCACTTCCCCAAACCATTGAAACTTCGCCACCCGAGGGGTTCTCCTATTACGCGCTGCATCCTCTAGATTTCGCGGACGCGGCGATGCGCATGGGGAACCCGGGGCAAATCATTTCCGGGCAAACCATTCCTGGGCAAGCCGTGGCGGTAATCGGGATTCGCAGCATCGGAACTACTCTGAGCGCAGTGGTTGCCGCAACGCTGCGGAGAACCGGATGTCCCGCCGAGCGGATTACGGTTCGACCAACCGGCCATCCGTATAGCCGAATGACACACTTCACTTCCGAGCAGATTCAGTGGGTCGACGAACAAAAAGAACAGCGGGCGATGTTTCTTGTGGTGGACGAGGGGCCGGGAAGAAGTGGTTCAAGCTTTCTGTCGGTGGGTGAGGCACTGATCGATGCTGACGTTCCAGCAGAACATGTCACATTAATAGGAAGCCACGAGCCCGACCTTAGCATGCTCTGTGCCGACGACGCTGTGAGGCGATGGAAGGGTTTTCGTTTTCTGGCGGCCGTTCCGCATATTTGTGCACGCTTTTCCGGCCATATCTTTGTGGGTTCCGGGGAATGGCGGCGGAAATTTCTGGCGGAAGATACCCCGTGGCCCGCCAGCTGGCCACAAATGGAACGAGCTAAGTTTCTCTCGCCAGATGGAACACGTCTGTACAAGTTCGAGGGTTTGGGAGCGGTGGGGGAGGCGGTCCAGCAACGCTCGCGACGGGTTGACGATGCGGGCTTCGGCTGCAGCGTTACAGATGCAGGAGACGGGTTCTCCTGCTATGCGGTTGCAGAAGCTACGCCCATGACGGCCGAAGAAGTAGACACAGTCGTCCTGGACCGATTGGCACAATACTGTGCTTTCCGCGCAGCCGAGTTCGGCACAGATGGAGTCCCTGAACCTCTGGCGGAAATGCTGCGTTTCAACATTTCACGCGAGTTCGAGATCGAATTGAATTTGAACATGGATGCACTGCAACCGTCCCGACTGGTTGTGGTCGACGGGCGCATGCAACCGCACGAATGGCTGCGTACCGGCGATGGCATTTTGCTCAAGACGGACGCATCCACTCATGGTGATGATCACTTCTTTCCGGGGCCCGCCGACATTGCATGGGATCTGGCGGGAGTTGCTGTGGAATGGAACCTCGATCCCAATGCGCTGGAATTTTTGCTTGCCCGCTTCGCGCAGCTGAGCAGCAATGATCTGAGGCGGAGATTGCCTATCTTCATGCTGGCTTACAGCGTTTTCCGGCTGGCCTGGTGCAAAATGGCGATGAGCGCTGTGACCGATTCCTCTGAGCAGCTTCGCTTACGAACCGCCTGTCGTCGATATCGAAATCTGGCCCTAATACAAATGTCTCAACTCGGAATCAGAGTTCCAGCAGCACCTAGAGAGCAGCCCAGTCTGGTTTAAATCAACGCGTTGGGTGTGCCCGATACCCTACAGAAGTTTTCAACAGGCGCTACAGCATCACCTTGATTGCTCTATCAAGAGGTAAGGGCTAGAGTGTTGTTTGTTCTTTGTCGGACCTACGCAAGACTCCACCGGCATAAAAAATTAAGATTTGAAAGGACATCATCATGAACCTGGATTCCAAGAAAGCTATCCGAATTGCCCGAGCCATTCTGGCTGGGGATGTAGATATCGAAGCGCCACGGCGGAGAGGATACTCCAGCATCCCCGTGTTTCTCGCGGGCCTGGGTGCGGGTCTCGCCCTGGGCGTGCTTTTTGCTCCCCACTCTGGTGAAGAGACCAGAGTGTATCTGGCGGACAGCGCCCGGCAGGGATTGGATAAAGCGAAAATCAAGGGCGAAGAGTTCTCCCGCCGCGCACAAGAGGCAGTCACCCGTGGCAAAGAGGCTATCACTCGCGGCAAAGAGGCGGTGAGTGAGACCGTGGACACTGCCAAACAATCCGCAAAGCAATCCTATTACGGCGAAAAGACCAACGTCTCCTAGGACAGTTGGCGTTCGCGAGATCGCTTCGCGGTTCGACTTGCGTCGAACCGCGACAGCCCCATATAAATATAGATATCGATTGCGGAAGTATGCTCGGGTTTGCGAGCATTTTGCTCTTGGCGCGTTGGCACTTTCGTGCCAAGCCACCTACACTGCTGAGCCATTGTCATTGTGACCGGTAAAGAGCTACCCTGACGAATCGAGAACCAGCCGCGAAGCTTTGAGTGCTTTTTCCTCTGGCCAGCCTGAATGAAGCTTCGTGGCGATTGCAGACAGAGTAGCAATCGAATATTGATTTCCGAGGCTGGCAATTCCAAATATGAACGCACAAACGCTGAACCCCCAATCGGCGGACGCTCGTGTCAGAATTCTGGTCGTAGATGATCACGAAGTAATGAGACTGGGCATGCGGAATCTGCTGGAATCCCGGTCGGGATGGAGTGTTTGCGCCGAGGCCAGCAATGGACGTGAAGCTATCGAAAGCGCGCTCCGGCTTCATCCTGACGTCATCATCATGGACATCACCATGCCGGGCATGAACGGCCTGGACGCGGCGAGCCGAATCACGGAATCGCAGCCCGAGATTCCGGTCATCCTCTTTTCTTTACACCTGTCCGAGGACGTCATCGACCATTTTCAAAAAGACGGAATTCGCGGCGCGGTCAGCAAAGGCGATGCGGCGCGAGACTTGGTTGCTGCAGTAGAGACAGTACTTTCTGGCGGGAATTTCTTTCCGACACGAAAAGCTTCAGGTAAACAACTGCACTGAGACGCAGTCAGCTCGCAGCCTGGCTTGCACGTCCGATCCACCACAGGATTTTAGCTACTATCCGCCAACTGGCGGATGAAATCGAGATGGAATCGTACTCGCGATTTTCCGGAACCAGGACTTCCGTATCGTCGAAGCGCTGCAGTCTGGAAACAATCAGGCCCTGCTCCTTATGAGCAGCGACCACAATTTGTCCATATAGCTTCTTACGGTTGGTTTGGGATTTATCCACAACGATGATGTAACCGTCGTGGAGCACGGGCATCATCGATCGCCCGCGGACTCTGAGGCAACTGGTATGGGCGGGATTGGGACACCAGGAACTGGGAGCGGCCAACACAGTTTCCGGCCGCGCCTGGTCCAGTGCAATTTCCGGATCGCCTTTTCCGCCGTGAGTTGCCGCGACCACCGGCAGAACTGGAATCGCTACCAGGTGACTTCCCTTCTTGCGCAGTCTGTGCGCACCTGCCTGTACGATTTGCAAGGCGGGCAAGCGTTCTTTCTCCAACCGA
>DATHJP010000407.1:0-4467 GCA_035489695.1 Terriglobales bacterium | reverse complement strand
AATAACGTTCACAATGTCGTCGGTGCGGCAACCTGCTCCAATCGCATCCCAGTGGGCGTCAAATGCACCCACCGGGATCGGGATGCCCGCCTTCAATCCAAGTCTTTCCGCCCACCATGGTGCAAGCGTTCCTGCCAACTGGTTTGAAGTCGCATATTCGCCATTCAGCTTTCCCCGCACCCCTGCGAGCAGTGGATCCACCTTTACCAGGAATGACTCAGGCGGCAAGCCTCCCAACTGGGGGTTCCAGAGCCATTTGTGTCCTGCGGCGCAGATACTGCGCTTCACTTTTCCGGGATCGGTGATTCCACACAACGTTGCCGCGACCATGTCACAGTGTTCAAAAGCAGAGACGAACTCTGCGCGCTTAGAAGGGTTGTTTCGCAGCCAATGCAAGAGCTTCGAAAACCCCCATTCCGACGAATACGCGCCGCCGCACCACTTAAGCGCTTCCAGCCCTTCGCGGTGTGCGGCTTCTGTGATCTCCTCGGCTTCGCCTTTCGCGCGGTGATCGCACCACAAGTAATACTCGCCTAATGGCTGCAGATTCTTTCCGACAGGAATGACCGACGAACCCGTGGTATCGAGCGCAATCGCCTGTACTTGATCCCCGGAAACACCGGCCTTCTTCAGCGCCTCACGCGTGGCGGCAGCTAGTGCAACCATATGATCGTCGTGCGACTGGGTTGCATACTCCGGATCCTCGCGCTTGCGATGCAGCGGGTATTCGACGACCGCCGACTCCAACAGCCCGCGCTCACTGTCCACGATGGCCACGCGAACGCTCAAAGTTCCGAAGTCGACCCCAGTCACAATAGCCATCAGCAGGCTCCCGCATCTCGTCCGTGCCAGTACATATTCCAGCCCAGGTATCGCGTAGTGGCTTCGTGCACAGCGGACGCTACAGTAGAGAGATTCGCAGCGACGTGGTGTTCGAAACCGTTCTCGCAGATGTAATGCAGCAACTTCTGCAGATGGGGAATTTCAACCACGCCCGCGCCACCGAAGGTGTTCAGCGGATCGTCGGTGAACTTGCCTTGGCCTACGTAGCCGCGCATCCGGCCGGCCGTGTCATCGGTGGAGAAGCGTGCAAAGCTCATCTTTTCCGGCTTGATCAGTCCGACACAAGTACCGAACGTGTTTTCTTTGCCCACGGTGCCGGCTATGATTTCCTGGAAATCCATTTTCACGGAACGAAAGAAGTGCTTGGGCAGATTCGAGCAGTGGAAGCAGACGGCCTTATTGGGATCAGCTCCGTAGTTGTTATTCCAGTCGAGAAGCGCGGAGGGAGATTGCGAGGCGAGCCGTAAAGCGTGCATGCCCAGGACTCCGCAGATATCCACTTCGCAGGCACTCGACAACAGGCTGTCACTCATCATGCTCATGACGGTACAAGGGACTACGCCGAGGTTTTCCTCGATGGAAGTCCAGCACTGCACAGCGCTGATGCTGACTTCGGTTGCAGACATCCACTGATCGACCACTGCGCCCAGCTTTGCCATTTTCACGAGCGCAGCCCGGGGCACGCTGCTGGAATCGACATACTTCTGGATGGCGGCCAGTTTGGCTTGGGCCAGGTCGTCGTTGTCCCTCATTCTCTCGATTCGTCCCAGCACCTCGGAAAGATCGAGGGTCTCAATGGAAATGCCCTGCGACTCCAGAATCTTTTCGCTGTAACGCACGGTGTTGAAGGCGGCAGGACGAGCGCCGATGGCACCAACCCGCAGGTTGCGGAAGCCGTTCACCACACGACAAACGGCGGAAAACCACTCGAGATCGTTGGCGAACTCCGGCGAATCAGGACTCTCCGTATGTAGAGTAGTAATCGAGTAGGGAATGCCATACTGCATGAGGTTGTTGCAGGCCGACATTTTGCCGCAGAAGCTGTCGCGGCGAAACGCGATGGTCATCTTCTTGGGATCGTCGGGAGTGGCCTGGATCAGGACTGGAACATGAAGATCGGCCAAGCGCAAGGCGTCGGCAATGGCGCGCTCTTCCCCGAAATTCGGCAGGGTGACGATGATGCCGTCAATGCGCTCACGATTTTGCTTGAACAGGTCTGCACAGCGCCGCACTTCATCACGGGTTTCCAACGCTCCGTACTTGCTTTGCTCCGGAGTCAAGGCAACAACATCCACGCCAGCGGCAGTGAGGACGCGCAGCATCTCTTCCCGTCCACTTTTGGCCAGGTGATCAGGAAAGAACCCACGATTGCCAACGATCAGGCCCATGTTCATTTTTGGATTTGGCATAAAAACCCCGAAAAAGCTTCCCTAGGATTGTCGTCCAGGGGCAAAGCGAACACAGTAAACGATGCCGAGCAGCAACAGCACCGCTCCCCACCACATGCTCGCATGTAAGTGAAATAGCACAACCGGATTTGCAGGTGGATTGAATATCTCCCAGACGCCCGCTCCCGCAATCAGAATTCCGTTCACCAGCAGTGAAATGCCAATGAAGAACCAAATTGGAATCACACGATCGCGCATCTGTCACCAGCCTTCATTACCAGAAGATGATATTCAAAACGACGAAGACTACGCCCACGACCGCGGCCCACAACGCTGGGCGCTGATACCAAGGGACTTCATCCTCGCGTGGGATCGCGGTCACCCCGTATACCAAACCAGAGAGTTCGACATCCGGCTTGGGCTTTGTCATATAGCTGACCACCATTGTGACGCCCACGCAGACAATCCACGACCACAACGCGCGATACATGTTTTCCGCCATATCTCGGGCGTTTGGCGACAGCGCGACGTAGCGCAATGCACTAGGGTCCAGCTTCACCCATGCCCACATCCCAATCGAAGAAAGAGTGCCAGCCAACAAGCCCCAGAAACCGCCGGGCCCAGTGGCGCGTTTCCAGAGCATGCCCAGAATTACGGTGCCAAACAGGGGAGCAATGAAGAAGCTGAACAGCGCCTGCACGTAATCCATGATGCTGAGGAAGGACATCACCAGGTATGCCGTCCCAACGCTGATCAGAACGCCAACAATTGTGCACCAGCGTCCCATGCTGACGTAGTGCGCGTCGGGAGCATTTTTATTGATCAGGGCGCGGTAAATATCATAAGTCCAGACCGTGGTAAACGCGCTGACATTTCCCGCCATGCCGGACATGAACCCTGCAATGAGCGCAGTGATGCCAAGCCCCAACAGGCCAGGACCGCAGTAGCGGGCGAGCATCAATGGGAGGACTTCGTTATAACTATGCCCGCCACTCCCAACCGCTGCGGCTTCACCCGACAACTTCACCGGCAATACAGCCAGGGCCAGCAAACCGGGCAGAATGACGATGAACGGGACGAGCATCTTAAACGCGGCTCCGATGATGGGAGCCATTTTGGCGGAACGCAAATCTTTGGCGGCCAGCACCCGCTGCACTACTAAAAAATCGGTAGTCCAGTAACCACACGAAATCACAAATGCCAAACCGAAGACGATTCCCGTCCAGTGAATCCCCATCGGATTGTTATCGAACGAACCCAGCGTAGACCACAAGTGCGTGTACTCGGCCGAAGCATTGTGCGCAATTTGGAGTTTGAGGTTGCTCCATCCGCCGACTTCAATTAAGCCCAGGATGGGTATCAGCAACGCGCCCGCCCAGATCAGAATGAATTGCAGTACTTCATTGAAGATGGCTGACCGCAGACCTCCGAGCGCTACATACACCGCGACTGTGAGCGATGACACCCAAATGCTGAAGTTGATGTCCCAACCCAGCACAACTTTCATGACCAATGCCATGGAATACATATTGATGCCGCTCATCAGCACGGTCATGAAAGCGAATGAAATTGCTGAGAGGGCGCGGCTGGATTCACCGAAGCGCAGCTTAAGATAGCCAGGAACGGAATGCGTCCTGGAGATGTAGTAGAACGGCATCATAACGAGGGCGAGGAAGAGCATTGCTGGAATGGCGCCAATCCAATACCAATGAGTGGCTAGAATTCCGTACTGGTAGGCGGCCGCTGCCCAGCCCATCAGTTCCAACGAGCCGAGGTTGGCGGAAAGAAAACTGAGGCCAGCTATCCAGGCGGTCATCTCCCGGCCAGCCATGAAGAAATCTTCGCCGGTATTGGCCCGGCCTTTCAAGTAGAAGCCGATGGCCAACACCAAAGAGAAGTAAAAAGCGACAATCGCTACATCGACTGCAGACAAATGCACAAGCCTTGGTGCGACGTACATCGCCACGGCTGGCATCATTTCTTTCCCTTTGGCTGCCCGTAATATGCTTCGCTGCCATGCTTTCTCAAGTAATGTTTGTCGTGCAGCCCACTGCCAATCGGCTGCGCTGCGTGGTTGATAGTTATCGTAAAGTAGGCGGTTCGCGCCACCGCTTCCAGAACCTCCTCGCGGAGCTGCTGCAGCAGCATGGTCGTGTTCATAGCGTGTTAAAGCCTGGCGATGGATGGG
The DNA here is from genome assembly GCA_035489695.1 of Terriglobales bacterium. Classification (GTDB taxonomy): domain Bacteria; phylum Acidobacteriota; class Terriglobia; order Terriglobales; family Acidobacteriaceae; genus 40CM-3-55-5. Next base: position 48 of record DATHJP010000407.1, on the reverse strand, counting down.
TAAGGTAATCGTTTACGAAGCGCGCCTAAGCTAGCCCGCCGCCATTTG
>DATHJP010000406.1:0-7789 GCA_035489695.1 Terriglobales bacterium | reverse complement strand
CATCCCCCCCCGGATTCCTCCACGTAGGCAGCGCCCGCACCTTCATCTTCAATTGGCTCTACGCCCGCCACAATAACGGCACCATGATCCTCCGCGTCGACGACACCGATGTAGAACGCAACACCGACGCCTCCCTCACCTCAATCTTCGAAGGCCTGCAATGGCTGAATCTCAACTGGGACGAACAATACAAACAATCCGAGCGCCTGAATCTCCATCGTGAAATGGCGGCCACAATTCTTAAAAAAGGCCTGGCCTATCGCGATTTCACCCCCGCCCATGCCGGGGACACCGAGAGATCCGGCGCAACTTGGCTTTTCAACCCCGGAATGCGCGACCTATCCCAAGAAGAGAGCGACGCCCGCGCCGCCGCAGGAGAACCCTTCGCCCTCCGCTTCCGCGTCCCCCGCGAAGCCGACCGCGAAATCCGTTTCAACGACGCCGTGTACGGCGACCAATCCAAATCCACTGCCGACATCGAAGATTTCGCCCTACTCCGCAGCGACGGCATGCCCACCTATCATCTCGCCTCCTGCGCCGACGACGCCGACCTGCGCATCACTCACGTCATCCGCGGCCAGGACCATCTCTCCAACACCTTCAAACACATTCTGATCTTCGACGCCGCCGGCGCCCCCCTACCCCAGTTCGCGCACCTCCCTCTGCTGGTCGCCCCCGACGGAACCAAGCTCTCCAAACGCCGTCACGGCCCCGTCGTCAGCGTGACCACGTATCGCGACGCCGGTTTCCTCCCCGAAGCCTTCATAAACTTCCTATGCCTCCTGGGCTGGTCCCCCAAAAACGACCGCGAACAAATGAGTAGGCAAGAATTGGTGGAAGTCTTCTCCCTGGAAGGAATCAACCGCGCCAACGCCGTAGTAAATTTTAAAGAGAATGAAAGTGTGGAGCGGGCGCCCTCGCCCGCTGCCGTTGACTCACACGCAGTTGATCTCCCATACGCCGCCGCTGACCCCACCCTCTATCCCGAAGAAACCTTCGACCCCAAAGCCCTATGGCTAAACGCCGAACACATCCGCTCCCTCCCCATCGACGATCTCACTCAACGCCTGCTCCCGATCGTCCAGTCCGCCGGCTACCGCATAGACCTTCACAAGCTACAACGAATCACACCCCTAATCCGCGAACGCATCAAGCTCCTGCGCGACGTCCTAACCGCCGCCGACTTCTTCTTCGTGGAGGAACTCCCCTCCTACGACCCCGCCGAACTTATCCCCCAAAAAGGTGACGCCGCCCTAGCCCTCAAAGTCCTAAAGCGCGCCCGCGAATTGCTCGCCCAAACCGAGTTCACCCACGACGCTCTGGATTCCACCCTGCGCGCCGCCGCCCAGGAAATGGGAATCAAGCCCGGCCAGATGTTTCAGCCAATCCGCGTCGCCGTCTGCGGACGTAAAAACGCGCCACCGTTATTTGAAACTCTGGAAGTTTTGGGACGGGATGTGACACTAGGCCGAATCGACAAGGCTATTCTGAAGATTTAATAGCCACACTGTCGCACCCTCGGTTTCGAGCATTGCAAATGCAAAGGATGCGATATATGATATCGAATATGACGTCATAATTGGTATCAATTAAGATACGGAAAAAGAATGTATCGTCGTGTGCTACTGCGATGAGATGAAAGGAGAGAACAAATCGTGCCAGTGCCCGCTCAAAAGATGAAGTCACAAACCACGACCGTGAGATTACCCAGGCGTCTATACGAGGAAGCCCTGTCTGTCTTGGAGAAAGGCGCAACAGAGGCAAACAGCCTGAATGATCTGCTAGTTGATTCTCTGAGTGAGAAGTTGGAGCAACTACGGCGAGAGTACATTGACGCGGAATTCGCCGAAATGCGACATGACGTTCAATACGGTCGAGAGTCGACCATCCTGGCACGGCAATTCATTTCCAACGACCGCGATACGCTTAGGTTTTCGGAAAAGGATAAAAAGCCATAAGCCATCCCGATCCATCCCGCGGCGATGTCTTCTTCGCTCTCCTCGATCCCACCAGGGGTTCCGAGCAAGCCGGCAAGAGACCCGTGATTATCGTCAGTAGAGATGCAATCAACCGCAATAGCAGCGTAGTGGTTTGCGTCCCCTGTACCGACGCTGCAAACTGCCGGAAGATTTATCCCAGCCAACTGTTATTGAAAAAGGGAATGGCAGGGCTCCATCTTGATTCGGTAGCTATGTGCGAACAGATTCGCGCCATCACCATAGATCGGCTGCAAACACAAATCGGCAGACTGGATTCGCAGTCTCTCAGAACACTCGGGGACAGAATCAAAATAGCACTTGATCTTTAATCAATCATGGCCGAATCGGTAATCGACCGACTTCTCATGTTTGACCTGTCACTGCGACCGGCCTAACATTCCCGCGATGGCTGCCCCGAATCCAATTGTCGGACCGAGACTTTCCCACTACCGGATTCTTGAGCAGATCGGTGCGGGGGGAATGGGGGTCGTCTACCGTGCTCGTGACGAACAACTCGAACGTGACGTTGCGATCAAAGTTCTTCCCACGGGCATGCTGGCTGATGAGAATTCCCGAAAGCGCTTCCGCAAAGAAGCCCTGTCGCTTGCCAGGCTGAACCATCCCAACATCGCTACGATTTTTGAATTCGGAACCCAGGATGGCACCGATTTCCTGGTCACGGAATACATTCCAGGAATCACCTTAGACACAAAATTGCAACATGGTCCTCTGACGTCAAAAGAAGTCACCACCTTGGGAGCTCAACTGGCCCAGGGATTGGCCGCGGCGCACGACCAGGGCGTGATCCACCGCGATCTTAAGCCCGGCAACCTTCGCCTTACGCCAGACGGACGCCTCAAAATCCTTGACTTCGGACTCGCGCATCACTTGCCACGAGCGAATGATCTGGGGGCAACTCTTACGCTCACCGAGGCGCATCAGCTCACCACCGGCACGCCGCCGTATATGGCTCCCGAGCAGCTGCGCGGAGAGGCCCCACATGTACGCACCGATATCTGGTCAGCGGGTGTAGTCCTGTACGAAATGGCAACAGGCAAGCGTCCCTTTCCGGAAACCACCGGGCCCATGTTGATTGACGCCATTCTCAACCGGGAGCCGGAACCTCCGGGCAAGATAAACCGGCAAGTGTCGCCCGGGCTGGAGACTGTAATTCTCAAAGCCTTAGACAAGGATCCCACTCGCCGGTATCAGACTTCTCGAGAACTCGGAATCGATCTGGAGAGGCTGACGGCGGGCATTTCTCCGCTGGCAAAACCTCGGTGGGCGAAAAAGTGGACCTTGACAGCGGGATTGGTCGTTGTCGCACTGGTGCTTGCCATAGGAGGATATTTTTTACACCAGAGGAAATCCTCGGAACGGGAAGCAGCGACTAGCGCCACCAAGGCTCGCCGTTCGGTCGCTGTCATCGGATTCAAGAATCTTTCTAGTCGGCCAGAACATGCATGGCTCTCGACTGCTCTGTCGGAGATGCTCACCACAGAACTCGGGGCTGGCGAGCAATTGCGCACGGTGCCCGGAGAGTCGGTTTCTCGCATGAAGGCCAACCTCTCTCTTCCAGATACCGAGAGTCTGGCGGGAGAAACATTGGCACGGGTTTACAGAAGCCTGGGCAGCACTCTCGTGGTGCTTGGCTCTTATCTCGATATCGACGGTCAAGTTCGAGTTGACCTGCGCGTGCAAAATGCCACCAATGGAGAAACGGTCGCTACTCTTACGGATACCGGAACCGAGGCGCAAATTTTCGTTTTGGTGAACCGCTTGGGGACACAATTGCGTGGCAAATGTGGCGCCGGCAGCGTTTCTCCTTCACAAGCAGCGGCGTTGGAGGCGTCACACCCAGCTAATCCCGAAGCTGCCCGGCTCTATGCCGATGGCCTGGCGAGGTTGCGCTCCTTCGATGCTTTGGGTGCGCGCGATCTGTTGCTGAAGGCAGTAGCAGAGGAACCTGACTTTGCGTTGTCGCATGCGGCACTCGGTTCGGCATGGCAGTCTCTTGGCTACCAGACCAAAGCCAAAGAGCAAGTTCAGATGGCTTCTGACCTGGGAGCAAGTTTGTCACGAGAAGATCGATTGGCGATCCAGGGCCAATCTTATTCCTTGAATGGACAGTACGACAAAGCGGTGGAAACTTACCGCGCGCTTTTTGGCTTCTTTCCCGACAACTTGGATTATGGACTCCGCCTGGCCACTGAACAAATGAACGCCGGTAAACCCAAAGATGCCTTCGACACTTTGAGCGGGTTGCGCACGCTTCCGTCGCCGATGCGGGACGATGCGCGGATCGACCTGGAACAAGCCCTTGCTGCCGAATTGCTGGGGGATCACAAACAACAACTGGCTTTGACGGAACAAGCCATTAAGAAAGGTCTCGAAACGGGTGACCGTCTTTCTGCCGCAGCCGCCCTCATGTGCGAGCGCCGTCTGTACGCGGGCCAGGGAGACACGAAACGTGCAGAGGCGGTCTCTGCCCAAGCCAAGCGCCTGTTCGTAGAAGCGGGGAACAAGGATAGCGCGGCTGGGGTCGTATTCAGTAGTGGTATCGGTGCGATGAATGCCGGCGACCGAGTTGGTGCCAGGAATCTTTTTGAGCAGGCATTGGTTTCGTTCCGTGAAGTGGGTGACGAAACCGGCGGTGCACGCGCATTGCAGATATTGGGTCGGATTAACCAGGAGAGCGGCGATCTGGCTCATGCAAAACCGATCAGCGATCAGGTAATAGCTACTTATCGAAAGGTTGACGCGAAAAGGCTTTTGACAAACGCGTTGTGGCAGCGTGGTGAGTTGTTGATGCAACTGGGTGACTACAAAGGTGCGAAAGCCAGTTTGAATGAGTCGCTGGACATTGCCAGAACTGCCGGCCCCAGGAGCATGGTGTCATCGGTGCTAATGGACATGGCAGGACTTAATGTTGTGCAGGGCAATATCAGGGATGCACGAGCGCAATACGAACAGAGTATTGCGGAGGCAAAGGAGCACTTCAAAGTGCAGGTTCCGTCTATCTCGATGGGACTCGCCAGGGTCCTGCTGTTGCAAGGCGATCTGGCGGGGGCTCAGCGCTTGGACGAAGAGTTGCTGAAAAGCAGCGAGGACTCTGGAGAGAAGGAGGGTGCGGCCTGGTGCGAGTATCTGTTGGCCGAAGTGGCGCTCGAAGCAGGTCGGTGGGCAGAGGCAGAATCGCTGGCGCGCAAGGCAGCCGACGGACTGACGGAGTTGGGTTCCGCCGACGAGGAGCCTTATGCGCTGGGTATCCTGGCCCGTGCTCTCTTGCGACAAGGAAAAGTAACCGAGGCACAAGAATCGATAGCGAAAGAACAAGCATTGTCGCGCAACAGCCAGGACGTGGGGATTCAGATGGAAGTGGGCACGTCTGCGGCGCGAGTGCAAGCTGCGTCAGGGAAGCCCGAGGCTGCAGTTGCGTCACTAAACGCGCTGATTGCGAGAGCCACGAAGCTGGGGTGTGTCTCTTGCACCTTCGAGGCGCGCTTGGCGCTGGGAGAAATTGAGCTCGAATCCGGCCGGCCCACTCCCGGTCGAACCCCCTTGCGGACGCTGGAGCGGGAGGCCAAGTCCAGAGGTTTTATTCTCACCGCCCAGAGGGCCGCCGCAGCCCGGAAGTGATCTTTCCCCTCATCATGGCATCAGGTTTCATGCCACACCTTGCTTCGTGTTGCTCTGGTGCGTTGAATGTGCTGTCTTCAAGGGGAGAGTCGCGTAAACTTTCGTGCCGGAACCGTTGGATTCGATAACCAAATCGCCGCGAAAATGGCGCACGCGCTCGCGCATTCCTCTGATTCCCACTCCCGTGCCTTGGGACTGAATTTCCGCTAGTCGTTCCGGGGACATTCCCCTTCCTTTGTCTTCAACCTCTAGGTGGATATTGTTTCCTTCGCGCTCAATTCGAATCCGCGCGGTTTTGCTTCCCGAGTGACGATGAATGTTAGTCAAGCATTCCTGCACCAGCCGGAATAGGAGAAGTTCCATTTCCGACGGAAGTCTTCCCAAGTTATCGGGAATCTTCAGATCAATCGCTAAACTGCTGCGCTCCGCTAGACCTTGCACATACCAGCTCAAAGCTGACGAAATACCGGTTTCATCCAGCAGCGGTGGATGCAGAAGATACGAGGTCGTACGTATTTCCTGAGACAAATGCTGGACCAACTCTTCGGCGTCCTGGATGTCTTTGGCAAGTTGAGCAGGATTTTTCTTTGCGTCTGCGCTGATTCGGGCCAGCTGCATGCCGAGCGCGGTCAGTGTTTGTCCCGCGCTATCGTGCAGCTCCCGTGCTATGTGCCGCCGCTCCACATCCTGAGCCTCCATGAGCCGTCCCGAAAGGTCACGCAGGTCCGCGTTTTTCTTCTCAAGTTCCTGAGTGCGGATCTGCACTTGCGTTTCCAGTGCATCCGCCAACGTTCGATAACGTCCTTCGCTCTCACGCAGGGCTCGCTCCATTTGTTTACGTTGGGTAATGTCCCGAGCAATTTTCGACGCTCCCACAATCTTTCCGCTGCCGTCCCGGACGGGCGATATTGTGAGCGAAATATCCCGCAGTCTCTTGTCCTTACGCACACGAACCGTGTCGAAGTGTTCGATTCGTTCGCCCTTCTTAATACGATCGATGATGACCGTTTCCTCGTCCCTCCGATCAAGCGGGATGATCAACGAGATGTGCTGGCCCACCGCTTCGCTCGCGGTGTAGCCAAACAACCGCTCCGCACCTGCGTTCCAACTGGTTATGACACCTTCCAGCGTCTTGCTGACGATGGCATCATCAGATGAATCCACGATTGCGGCAAGCAAGCCAATAGCTTTATCCGCCTGGAGTCGTAAAGCCGGCAACTCATTCAAGAGCGACTGGCTGACGCTGTCCTTAGCCTCCGGGTCATTGAGGATGCACTGCGCCAGTGCTTCATGTGTCGCCAGTAGATTGTTGATGTCATCTTCAAAGGCAATCTCAGGATGGGTTTCAGTCCAATAGTGCGCTGCCCTGACAAACGCCAGGAACAACAGCAAGTATTGAAGGCGATTAGGACCAAATAGGCGCGACAGCGCGTCAAGACACGACAAATAATCGGAAGTCTTCAAGAAAACATGACCGGCCAACACAAAGATGGCGTCTTCCATCGGCGTGTCCGCTGCCGGCATTTCAGCGAGTGGTGCGAGGCAGGCTTGGCACAGTGCTAAGGAAGACTGAAGTTCTTGTCCCCGTGGAAAAGGCCGCTGCAAGAGCTTAACTACGTCCTTCACACTCTGCGGCGGCGCCGTTCGATCGCCAGCGGGACGGCCAAGTCCCACCAGGAAACCAACATGACGAGCAATGCAGTAGCGGACGGCGCAAAAGCGCGACAGGTGAACGAAAAGACGCTCCTTAAAAACCGAGGGTAGCGGATTGTCGAGGTAGGCAGCCTGCGCGAATCCCCACAGTTTCTCCGTGATCTCGGGAGTCTCAGGGCCGAGGCGGAAGAAATTGGGAAGAACCCCAAATCTCTCCTCTACGCGATTCTCAAGAGCCGATGCTGCATTTCCCACTGATTCACCCTCCGTTGAAGACATGACAGACCTCCGGGCGACCCGGGAAATTATACGACCACACTGGATAAACTACTGATAGTAGTAATAAACACGAGCCTCTTACCATTCGCGAAGGCTCAGAGTTGAGCTTGAGGTCGTGGAGGTGGGTCTTCGGTAGTCTTAAGTATAAGCGTCCCGGTAGGGCGAGAGCGCGAGTTAAGGCTCTCCACTGGTTAAGCCCACGCCCTAATACACTATCTCCCCTATTTCGTTCGACCTAG
>DATHJP010000405.1:0-7819 GCA_035489695.1 Terriglobales bacterium | reverse complement strand
CGGAATCGAGCCGGCGCGCAGCTTCATACAGCGAGCGCTCGCGGGCGACAAACACGTAGTTACGGCCAACAAAGCCTTGCTGGCTCTGGACGGTTTCAACTTAATGAAAGCCGCCGAGGACCAGAAGGTCCGTTTGGGATTCGAAGGCAGCGTCTGTGGCGGCATTCCCATCATTCGAGTTCTACGCAGCGGCCTGGTGGGAAATCGCATTCATAAGCTCAGCGGAATATTGAATGGAACGTGCAATTACATTCTGACCCGCATGTCGGAAGATCGGCTGGATTTCGATGTCGCATTGGCGCAGGCGCAGACTAAAGGTTTTGCGGAGGCTGATCCCGCTTTGGATATCGATGGTCACGACGCCGCCCAGAAGCTCAAAATCCTTTCAGAGCTGGCCTTTCATACCCGGATTTCAGCGGATGGGATTCAGCTAGAGGGTATTCGTGACATCACTGCCGATGATGTAGTGGCGGCACAGGAATTGGGATACGTGATCAAGCACGTCGCCACGGCGGAGGTGGAGAATGGCACTATCTCACTCCGAGTTGAGCCATTGCTGCTGCCCAGCGAACATCAGCTCGCAGGAATTCGCGATGAGAACAATGCAGTATTGGTTCGCGGCGATGCTGTCGGCGAAATGTTGTTCTCGGGCAAGGGAGCAGGGTCTCTGCCCAGCGCGAGTGCGGTGCTTTCCGATGTGGTGGATATCGCTTCTCACAAAGCGGAGTTTGTCGCTCGTTCCGGTGAAGTCGTGCCTGCGGGTTCTTCCGACTACCGAAGCAAGCATTACCTGCGTTTCACCGTCAACGATCCCAGTGCGATCGGCCCCATCACCACGATCCTGGAAAGAAATGGTGTTGGCATTGCCAGCGCCGCCGCAGTTTGGGCGAAGACTGCCTCAGGCCGAAATCAGGTTCGGGTGCTCACCCACGAGTGTCCTCACAAAGTAGTCCAAAAATCCCTGGTTGATGTACGCCACCTCAGTTTAGAAAAGCGAAAAAGCCTGTCCCTCCGGCTCGCGGCCTAATCAGCGCTGGCAAATCCATCTGTGATCATCCTCCGCTCACGTAGCGACAGGCGACTCGCCTGTCCAAACCAGCCATCGGGTCGATAACATTTGATACGAAACCGCCGAGCGGGTCGCCCTGGGGCCTACGCGATAACGGAACTTCGTCGTTGCATTCCGAGAGTCGCCAGGTTTATAATCTAACTAACTGGTTAATTAAGTTGAAAACAAAAGCCGCTGCCATGAAGTCGCGTTTAGGATCGCGAGGCCGCCCGGAAGAAAGCCGCGCCGCTATTCTGCAAGCTGCCGTGGCCGAGTTTTCCAGGGAAGGCATTGCCGGCGCCCGTACGGACGCAATTGCCCGCTCGGCGCGTGTAAACAAGGCTCTGCTCTATTACTACTTCAAAGATAAAGAAGCGATTTACGGTGCTGTGCTCGACCAGGTTTTCGGTGGACTCGCCCAGTCCATCCAGCAAGCGCTCTCTCGGGACCTGCCTCCCAGAGAAAAATTGCTCGCTTACGTGGCGGCACATTTCGATTACATTGCCACTCATCCCCTATATCCGCCGATCGTGCAAGGCGAAATGTCGCGCGCCAGACGTGGGCGGAGTGCTGAGTTTGAACGGATCGCGCGGCAATACTTCCAGCCTCTATTCTCACGAGTGGGAGCACTGCTAGAGGAGGGCATGGCGTCCGGAGAATTTCGTGCTGTGGATCCAAAAGACTTCATCCCTTCGATGATTGCCGTTATCGTTTTCTATTTCAGCAGCGCGCCAGTATTTCGCATGATTAGCGGGACGGATCCAATGTCTCCGGCGCGAATCGCAGAGCGGCGGGCGGCAGTGCTGGACTTCATTTCAGCGGCTCTGTTCCGGCAACGCGATCAGAGATCGCAAGGAGGGCGGAAGTGAGCGTCCGCAATAAATTCTTAATCATCTTGGGCGTGATTTTCGCCATTTCACTCTCCTACTACCTGTTCTCTACGCCGCGATCGCAAGACCTGGTGCTCATCGGCACCGTGGATTCCAACCAGGTGGTGGTGAGTCCGCAGATTCAGGGACGAATTGTCAAACTCCTGGTGGATGAGGGCACTCAGGTCAAACAAGATGATTTGATCGCTCTGCTTGATCCGTCAGAATTGCAGGCACAAGAGCGTGCCGCAAGTGCGACGGCTTCCAGCATGCGCTCGAAAGTGGCTGAAACTCGTGCTACTCAGCAGGCAACCACCGGCAGCACTTCGAGCGATGTAACTAACGCGCAAGCCCGGGTCGAAGCCGCTCGCTCCCAATTGGCCCAAGCTGAAGCAACGCTGCAACGAGTTCAAAGTGACAGCGGCCGAATGATCGAACTGGCGAAACAAGGAGTTGCTTCCGATCAGGACCGGGTTCAGGCGGAAAGCAATCTGAAGGTGGCACAGGCCAACGTGCAGGCACTCAAGGATCAGGTAAGGGCAGCGGAAGCGGATCTGAGCGCGGCCGTGGCGCGTACCCATCAGGCGAATGCCGCTCGGAGTACCGTCGAATCCACGCGAGCTCAATTGTCGAGCGCGGAAGCGCAGCGCATGCAGGCACAAGTTCGTCTTGGCTACACGAAAATCCTTGCGCCGGTGAGTGGAACGGTTTCGGTGCGCGCCGCCCGCGAAGGAGAAGTGGTTAATCCCGGCCAGGCGATTGTGACGATCGTGGACTTCAGTGATACCTGGGTTCGAGCGGCGATTCCCGAAACTTATACCGACCACATCGGTCTGGGAGATACGCTGCGGGTACGTTTGCCCGGGGGCACGGTTACGTCCGGCAAAGTGTTCTTCAAGTCGGCCGAGGCGGACTTCGCCACACAACGCGACGTCAGCCGGCGCAAACGCGATATCAAGACCATCGTTTTGAAGGTTCGGCTGGACAATCCTCGCGGCGCCTATGTCCCGGGAATGACGGCCGAGGTGCTGGTTTCTCCGCAACAGCTCAAGGGAGCGCCGGAAAAACAGAATGTGTCAGCGGAGCAACAACGGTGATTGCCGACAGAAATGACCGGAGCAGTGGATCAAACGGCGGCTCTCAGGCCGACGGGCGCGATAGCGCCGCCAGAGCGAATGCCATCGAGGTCGAGCACATAGTTAAGAAATACGGTGAGTTCACCGCGGTGGATGATGTCTCCTTCAGCGTGAAGGAAGAAGAGATTTTCGGTTTGCTGGGTCCAAATGGCGCAGGCAAATCTACGCTGATTCGGATGATGACCACGTTAATCCCGATCACTTCCGGTAAGGCGCGCATCGCCGGACACGATGTCCAAAGAGAAGCTGACGCCGCACGAAGAGCGATTGGCGTGATTCCGCAAGCCTTAACCAGCGATCTCGACCTAACCGTCGAAGAAAATATGAATATCTACGCCAAGCTTTACGACGTGCCAGCAAAAAAGCGCAAAGCGGCGATCGACGAATTGCTGGAACTGGTTGACCTGACCAAGTGGCGCTCGGCGCAAACCAAAACCCTTTCCGGAGGAATGCGGCGCCGGCTGGAAATTGCGCGTGGGTTGGTGCACAGTCCGCGTATTTTCTTTCTGGATGAACCCACAACCGGCCTCGATCCAGTTTCGCGCGTGGCAGTCTGGGAAATGCTCACCAATATCAAGAGCAACCGTCAACTCACGATTCTGATCACCACTCACTACATGGACGAAGCCGACCGGCTCTGTGACCGCATCGCAATTGTGGATCACGGCAAACTGGTAGCGCTCGACTCTCCTGCGGCGCTGAAGGCAAGTGTCCCCGGATCGAACGTCATCGAGGTTCAGTTCGCGAATGCCCCGCAGGATTGGGAACAGCGACTCCATGATCTCACCGGAGTAACTTCGATCAAGCATGAGGGCGCCGGCATGTATCGAATCCTGACCGGCGATGGTTCGCGTACCACGACAGAACTGGTGGAGATGGCCGTGCACGGTGGCGTTGCGGTGAAATCGCTCTCCGTGCAGAACACTACGCTGGATGACGTATTCGTCCACTACACGGGGCGGCAGTTGCGGGACGAACTGGTCAAAGCTTACAGCTTCGTCATGCCACCCAGACCAGGATTACAGCCATGAATCGGATGATGGCAATCATCGAACGCGAAATGCGCAAGTTCTTTCGTTCACCGGCGCTGATGATGGCGTCCATGATTTTTCCCTTGGTCCAATTGCTGGTATTGGGCAATGCCTTTGGAGGAAAGATTCGCGATGCAAAGCTTGGCATCGTGGATCAGGATGGCGGCACTCAGGCACTGAAAGTCCGCGAGGCATTTGATTCCGTCCGTGCCAACGTGCGCACCTTCGAGCCCATTTATTACGACAATGACAAGAAAGCCATGGAGGACGTGCGCAACGGCAAGATACAGGGTGCGGTAATCATTCCTCCGCAATATTCGCGGCGAGTCTACGAGGAAAACCATCCCCGCATCGCGTTGATCGTGGACAACAGCGACAACTTCATGAGCTCAACCTTGGAGGAGAAACTTACTGAACTGACGAACGCGCTCAATCAGCCAGCCGTCGAGCCCCGCCTGCTGCAGAAGACGGCTCTGGAAGTAGTGGAACTCTATCCCTATATCGAATATATGAAGTACCTGCTGCCGGGCTCGATCGCGCTGGCCATGTTCGTTTCCGTGATGATTGGCGGCGGCATGCTCTACATCGACGATAAAGCTCGAGGCGTCCACGAGGGTTATCTGGTCACTCCCATTACCAAGACGGAGCTGGTATTCGGACTGAACGCCGCGGGAGCGATCAAAGCGGTGCTGACGGGAGTGGTGATCACCGTCATTGGTTCGCTTCTTTCCGGGGTGAATACGCTTTTTAATCCCGCCACCGCGTTTGGCCTGTTGCTGATGATTCTGCTGACCTCGCTGGCGTTCAACACCATGATGTTTCTGCTCATGGTGCGAGTGGAAGATCCCTTGGTGCCGCGGGCTATCTTCGGCATACTGAACACGCTGTTATTTTTCCCCAGCGGCTCGATTTATCCCATTCAGGCGTTTCCTTTTTGGCTGCGTGCGATTGCCAAAGTAGATCCGTTTACTTACGCCGTCCATGGATTCAAGGCGCTGCTGCTGAAAGAAACCGGCCTGGTAGCGGTAGTTCCAGACATGATTTATCTCTCGATATTCGCCGTGGTCACACTGACGGTAGCTACGCCGCTGTTCAAGCGAACGCTATAGGGATTTTCGAGGTACGATTTACGATTGTCGATTGAAGACCCTGGATATTCAATCGAAAATCGGCAATCGAAAATTGGAAATCGGAAATTCTTGCCTGTTTCCGCTATGCTTGTCTCAGCTATGACACTGACAGATGCAAAGCAATATGATTTTGCGCGTGACCGCCGTCGCCGGATTCGAATCGTTTCCGCCCTGATCGTGATTCTTGTGTTGGCCTGGCTGGTCTGGACACATCGCAACTGGCCAGAAGAACGTGTGGTGAATCAATTTTTCGATGCCTTACAGAAGCAGGATTACGAAACGGCGTACGGCATGTGGATGCATGATCCGCAGTGGAAACAACATCAAGAGAAATACTCGCAATACCCTTTCAACGAGTTCTATCGCGACTGGGGACCGGGTGGAGAATGGGGCCTGATCAAATCCCACAAAGTCTACGCTTCAGCTACTCCCAAAGGGGGAGGCAGCGGAGTGGTCGTGGACGTAGTCGTAAATGATCGCGCCGAGCACGCCCGGGTATGGGTGCAGAAGTCGGATAAGACGCTGACTTTCTCGCCTTACTGAATTGCGACTAATCATTCCGCTCAAAAGGAAGTCTGTTATGCGGGTCGCTGCAATCTACGATATTCATGCGAACCTTCCCGCACTTGAGGCTGTACTCCAAGATATTCGTCAAGCAGAAGTAGAGCAAGTAGTGGTAGGGGGCGATGTGCTTCCCGGCCCAATGCCAAATGAAACGATTGCGTGTTTGCTGAAAATCGATATTCCAGTTCAGTTCATCCAAGGCAACGGCGATCGCGTGGTTCTCGCGCAGATGAGAGGCAAGGAATCGAGTGAGGTCCCAGAGCAATTTCGAGAGGTCGTGCGCTGGGTGGCGCAGCAGGTTCATCCTGAATACGAACAGTTGTTAGCCAGTTGGGCCAAAACACTTCGTGTCCAGATTCGCGGGTTAGGCGAAGTGCTGTTTTGCCATGCCACACCGCGAAACGACACCGAGATATTTACCCGTCTTACGCCTGAAGACCGTCTCTTACCGGTCTTTGAAGGACTCAACGTAGCTGTGGTGGTCTGCGGTCATACCCACATGCAGTTTGACCGAACGATCGGAAGCACTCGAGTTTTGAATGCTGGCAGTGTGGGAATGCCGTTTGGAGAACCAGGCGCCTATTGGCTTTTACTTGGACCTGACATTCAGCTGCGGCATACTTCCTATGATCTCGCAAAAGCTGCCGAGCGCATTCGAGAGACGAAGTATCCACAAGCTCAAGAGTTTGCGGCAGGCAATGTCTTGCAACCCCCATCCGAGGAAAAAACACTGGAAGCATTTTCACGGGTCGAATTGAAGTAAGCCTCGGATTGCGGAGCGACAGGCGACCACGCCTGTCCAAACCAGCGCGCAGGGGATAAGATTTGAGATGAAACCGCCCAGGCGAGTCGCCTGGGACTACGTGACCCTCTTAGGGCGACTGCATTTTCATTCCATCAAGTGTCTTCTGCAAAGATGCTTCGTCCCCCACGTTCAGGCAAGTTTTCGATCTGTCGATCTGGCGCATTAGACCACACAGCACTTTCCCCGGTCCAACTTCCACGAACGTCTGTATCCCTCTCGAGATGAGCAACCGCATGGACTGCTCCCATTTGACGGAGCCCGTGACTTGTCGGAGGAGAGCGTCGAGACTGCGTTCTGCATCTTCGACAGAGGCAGCATCCACATTGCAGACTACCGGGATGCCAGGGGATTGAAACCTGATGGAACGCAAATCGTTCGCGAGCCGGTCCTGGGCTGGTTTCATCAGTGAACAGTGGAAAGGTGCGCTTACGGGAAGCAACTTAGCGCGTTTCGCGCCGCGCTCGTCCGCGAGTTTGGTCGCACGTTCGACAGCGCTTGCGTGACCTGAAATTACAATCTGCTCCGGCGAATTGATGTTTGCCGGCTCACAGACCTCGCCTTGGGAAGCTTCGCTGCACACCGCTGTGACTCTTTCCAGATCCATCCCCAGAATCGCCGCCATGGCGCCGACGCCTACGGGAACGGCCTCCTGCATGTATTTTCCGCGATTGCGCACGGTGCGAACGGCGTCTGCGAAAGGGATTGTCCTGGCTGCGACGTGAGCCGAGTATTCTCCCAGGCTGTGTCCGGCCACGAAGCTGGGGAGGATCCCCCTTTCGTTCAGGACGTGCCAAGCCGCGATGGAAACGGTGAGTATGGCCGGCTGCGTAATCTCCGTCATCCGAAGTTTTTCTTCGGGACCTTCAAAACAAAGTTGCGACAGCTTATAGCCGAGAGCCTCGTCAGCCTCTTCAAACGTCTGCCGCGCAATGGGATATTTTTCTGCCAGCTCTTTCCCCATGCCTACGGCCTGCGATCCCTGGCCCGGGAACAGGAAAGCAATGGGGGATTGAGTCATAGAATTCTGGACTTAGTATTCGGTGACGACGTTATTGCGCGGTGGTACTCATCGCAGTCGCGCGGATCGCAGCCAGCTCTTTTTCAATTTTGTCATTAATCTTGCGCTCGGCGAATTCCGCAGCGACACGAATCGCATTCTTGATGGCATTCGCATTCGACGAGCCGTGGGTGATGAAGCACACGCCCTTGACGCCCAGTAGCGGAGCGCCGCCGTAT
>DATHJP010000404.1:0-3723 GCA_035489695.1 Terriglobales bacterium | reverse complement strand
AAAGATGGGGGCTGATTCAATTCTAGTGTCGACGGTGGGCCAAACTTTCGCCCAACTTTTGAAGCGCCCCGAGATTTGCATCGAGCATATGGTTCCGGTCCTTCGTGAGCTGATGCCGGAGTTTTTCGAGCGTGGACCAGTATCTACAAATCATCTGACGTCCGAGGTGCGTAACGAACTCAAGCCAGTGGAAACTGAAATCAAATATGAAGGATATCTGCATCAGCAGCAACGGGCGATTGAGCGGCTAAAGAAGTCGGAGCAGCGATCGATTCCTGAATGGTTCGATTATCGGTCAATCAGCGGTCTCTCGCGCGAGATGCAGGAAAAGCTAAGCAATGTTCAGCCCCGAACTTTGGGTCACGCCTCACGCATCCCCGGTGTTACTCCGGCGGCGGTGTCGCTGGTGAACGTGTTTATCGAGATACAGGCTAGACGCCGCGCTCAAGCCGAGGTGATCTGATCTCTTCTGTTGGCGGATCAGAGATCTAAACCCAAGTGCGACCACCGCGGCTGAAGCCGATCTTCAGCGGTCCGAACGCGGCGCTGAAAGGGCCGCTCTTCCAGAGTGGCGCAAATAGCAGGGAAATATTCTTGGGCTAGTTTCTGTCGCCCCTCCGGGGCTTTGTCTTCCTCACAACACCACCCACGGCTTGCGCCGTGGGCTGCATTCTTGCGCCGCTTCGCGGCTGGGGGAGGGGCGCTCTTCCACGGTGGCGTGATAGGCCCGCCGGGGCATGAATAGCGGTCGGGGCGTGAGTAGCGATCGGGATAGCCGGTGCCGGGTGCGCCAAGCATTGCTGACCGTCGCCGAGACCCAAGCGGATTGAAGATTCCCAAAGCTTCGGATGTACCATACAGGCGT
This sequence comes from Terriglobales bacterium, assembly GCA_035489695.1. Lineage (GTDB taxonomy): Bacteria > Acidobacteriota > Terriglobia > Terriglobales > Acidobacteriaceae > 40CM-3-55-5. The sequence continues at coordinate 2,858 of DATHJP010000404.1, read as the reverse complement.
GCAGACACTGGCACAGAGTGTTCTTCATTACATTCGGCGGAACAGGCTTCTCAAGGCCGGCGATCGAGTGGGTATCGCGGTGTCCGCGGGGGCGGATTCGGTCGCGCTGTTGCGGCTGCTGCTGGAGTTGCGGAAAGAAATCGGAATCGTGCTTTCCGTGATTCATTTCAATCACAAGCTGCGCGGTGCGGAATCCGAGGCGGACGAACAGTTTGTCACTGACTTGGCCCGTCGAAATAAACTGGATTTGCATCTGGAAAGTGGAGATGTTGAGGGTTACGCCACACAGAAGCACGTGAGTCTTGAGACAGCAGGGCGTGAAATGCGGTATGGATACTTTTCGAAATTGCTCGAAACCGGCCTCGACCGCATTGCTACCGCACACACTGTGGATGATCAGGCAGAGACAGTGCTCCTAAAAATAGTGCGGGGCGCTGGAACGCGCGGGAGTGCTGGGATTTATCCTCAGTTGCCAGTTCATGGTTCCCAGTTTTCAGAGAAGACTATTGTTCGGCCACTGCTTGGAACAAGAAGAAGAGAGTTGGAAGCTTATCTCAGAGACCTGGGACAAGGGTGGCGGGAGGATTCGAGTAACCGGGATCTGCGTCACAGCCGCAACCGGGTGCGTCACGGGATTCTGCCGCGGCTGGAGCGGCATCTGAATCCAGCGGTTCGTGAGACTTTGGCGGAAGTGGCGGAGATTGCGCGGGCCGACGAGCAGTATTGGCAACAGGAAGTTGCGCGAGTACTGCCGCAAGCGTGGAATGCCGGCGCTCTGCAGTTGACCGTATTGGCCGAGTTGCCCTTAGCGCTGCGGCGACGGGTGGTTCGGGCTGCGGCTGAGTCGCTAGGCTTGCAGTTGGAATTCGGGCATGTGGAAGATGTCCTGCAATGCGCGGGCAATGCTGAGCCAGGGAAATCGGGAACACTGCCGGGGGGCTGGGTTGTTTCCCGGAATGCGACAGAGCTTCGATTCGATTGCGCTTCGAGCAGCAAGGCGAATTTGGATTATGAGTATTGTCTTCGCGTGCCTGGACGAATCAAAGTTGCTGAAACGGGTACATGGTTTGAAGCGGCACTGGTTTCGGTACGAGTGTGCGGAGGGTATAATCCCGACCACTTGTTGGATTCGACATTATTGGGCAAAGAGTTGCGAGTTCGAAACTGGCGCGCAGGAGACCGCTACTGGCCGGCCTATACCAAGTCTCCCAAGAAGATCAAAGAATTGCTGCAGGAGTTGCACATCACCGGATCGGAAAGAAAGATTTGGCCGGTCGTGGTGCAGGGAGCGGATGTGGTGTGGGTTCGCGGATTTCCGGTGCCCGCGCATTTACGCGTTCGCGAAGGGGTTGGAGACGCTCTCGCAATTCAAGAAAGGCCGTCCGGGGAACTGTGAATCAGAGCTCAAAGCCCGAACAGTTGCGTATCGTGATTCCCGCCGAACAAATCCAGAAGCGGGTACGCGAAATAGCGCGGCAGATTTCCGATGATTATCGTGGCCAGACTCTGCATGCTATGGCTCTGCTGGAGAACGGATTCATGTTCATGGCAGACCTGGTCAGGGCCCTTGAGGTTCCCGTGACCTGCCAATTCATCAAACCCAGGTATCGCCAACAGGGGGGCAAAGGACCAGGCGACTTTCTGGAGATTTTCTTCAGCCATGAGCCGGATATCAAAGGAGAACACGTCTTGCTAGTGGAAGGCCTGTTGCATTCGGGAGTGACCAGCGAATTTTTGATGAATGACCTGCGGGCCAGGGGAGCAGCTTCCATCAAACTAGCGACATTGCTGGACCGGCAATCCGCCCGACGGGTGCAATTGCAGCCCGACTACTTTGGTTTTCTGGTCGACGAAGCGTTCCTGGTGGGCTACGGGTTAGGCTCGCCTCAACAGACCAATCGCAACCTTTCGTATTTAGCAGCTACAAACCAAGCTGTGCCCGTGACTTAAGTTTCCGCAAGATCGCCGTCATTTTTTCCGCAGAACGGTTAAAATGGCAGTCTGGGAATATGTCCATCCAAACGCCTTGGCTGGCATCTAATTGAAGTGGGTAAGTGTCCCTTGAATGGAAAGTGCGAGCGGCTTATTTTTTAGGAGTTTATCAGGGTGAATTCAACAGTTAAAACCGTAGTTTTCTGGCTAGTGATCGTTCTCTCAGCCTTTTTGCTTTGGCAGGTCGTAAAAGCCGGGAGCGGAGGGCAAAAAGAGAAAGAAATCAACTTCTCACAATTGATGTCCGATGTGGACGCAGGCAACGTGAAGGAAGTCACCATTATTGGCATGGAGGTACGTGGTAAGTACCGCAATGATAATTCTGGCTTTCATACCACCGTCCCCGCCAATTATCCGGACATGATTAAGATGCTGCGGGATAAAGGCGTCAACATCTCGGTTCGGGACGTGAGCAGCGGGAGTTGGACTTGGATCGTCAATCTGGCGCCGCTGGCGCTGTTAGCCGCGTTGTGGTTCTTCATGATCCGGCAGATGCAGACCGGCGGCAATAAGGCGTTGTCGTTCGGCAAGAGCCGTGCGCGGCTGCTCTCCATGCAGCAGAAGAAGGTCACATTCAAGGACGTGGCAGGAGTCGAAGAAGCTAAGGAAGAGCTGAAGGAGATTATTGAGTTCCTGCGCGAGGCGCAGAAATTCCAGAAACTGGGTGGACGCATCCCCAAGGGTGTGTTGCTGGTTGGGCCTCCGGGAACGGGTAAGACCTTGCTGGCGCGAGCTGTGGCCGGCGAAGCTAATGTGCCGTTCTTCTCCATCTCCGGTTCGGACTTTGTGGAGATGTTCGTAGGCGTAGGCGCGAGCCGGGTGCGTGATCTGTTTGAGCAAGGTAAGAAGAATGCGCCTTGCATCAT
>DATHJP010000403.1:0-2937 GCA_035489695.1 Terriglobales bacterium | reverse complement strand
TTCCAATCCCTGCAGAATCGAAATAAGTTCATCTGAAGATAGGATGTCCGCAGTTGCAAGTGCGCGAGCGTGGGCGCGACTCGCAGCCAACTCATGAGTCAGCAATCGCCGGTCGAACTCAAATGATCGCTGCCAGCGTTCAAAGTCGGGATCAAGCGGCTGGCGGAAGCGTCCAGACCACATCTTCATCTGGCAATCTCCATACGAGCACGGGCACGCGAGCGAGCGGGCAGGCCAAGGATACGAATAAACCCTTCGGCATCCTTCTGATCATAATTCTCGCCCATGGTGAATCCGGCAAGGTCGGTGCGGTACAACGAGTTCCCTGATTCGCGCGCGACTATTGAGATGTTTCCCTTATACAAAGAAAGTTTCACTGAGCCGGCAATATCTTTTTGCGTAGTTTCTACAAATGCATCGAGCGCTTCGCGCAGTGGAGTAAACCAGAGCCCGAAATAAACCAATTCTGCATACTTCAACCCGACGTGCTGCTTGAAGTGCGCGACCTCACGTTCCAGGCACAAAGCTTCCAGCTCACGATGAGCCGTGATCAGCAGAGTTCCTCCAGGAGTCTCGTAGCATCCGCGAGATTTAATGCCAACGAAGCGATTTTCTACCAGATCAATCCGCCCGATCGCATTGCGCGCGCCAATCTCATTCAATAACTCGACGAGAGATACCGGATCCAACTTCATGCCATTGACCGAAATCGGAATTCCCTTCTCAAAGCCAATCGACACCGCCTCGGGGCGGTCGGGCGCTTCTTCCGGTGAACGAGTAATTTGCCAAGTGCTGGGTAGAGGCGGATTCCCCGCATCTTCCAGTTCCCCGCCCTCGTGGCTGATGTGCCAAAGATTTCGATCGCGACTGTGAATCTTCTCGCGGCTGGCGGCTACCGGAATACCATGCTGCTCTGCGTAATCCAAGCAGTCTTCGCGCGACTTCAGAGTCCACTCACGCCAAGGCGCAATGACTTTGAGCTCTGGAGCAAGCGACTGATAGGCCAACTCGAATCTGACCTGGTCATTCCCCTTGCCGGTACATCCATGCGCAACAGCGGTCGCGCCTTCGCGGTTCGCAACTTCCACCTGATGTTTGGCGATTACAGGGCGGGCAAGCGATGTTCCCAACAAATATTTGTGCTCGTACACCGCGCCCGCTTGCAACGCGCGAAAAACATACTCTGTCAGAAATTCCGCGCGGAGGTCCTCTACCACAACCTTGCTTGCGCCTGTGGCATACGCTTTTTCAACCACGGCTTCCAAGTCATCTCCCTGACCGACATCCCCGACCATGGCGATCACGTCATAGGAATAATTTTCCTTCAGCCACGGAATGATGATGGAAGTATCTAAGCCTCCGGAGTAGGCAAGGACAACTTTTTCAGGCATGGGCGCTCCTAATTTGTAGACGGCTCATCTCGCCGCCGAGCAGCAACATAAGAATCGCCTTCTGCACGTGCAGACGATTCTCTGCTTGCTCGAAGACAACCGACTGTTCGGAGTCGATGACCGCATCGGTGATCTCCTGGCCACGATGGGCGGGGAGACAGTGCATAAAAATAGCATGGGATGCCGCGGACGAAATCAAATCTTCATTTACTTGATAAGGCTGAAAGATTCTAGAGCGCTCATCGGCTTCGTGCTCACGGCCCATGCTCGCCCAGGTGTCGGTGTAAACCGCGTCTGCCCCCGCAACGGCTTCGTAGGGATCGCGGCAACATTCGATTGTGGCGCCAGTCTGCCGTGCGATCGAGCATGCGTCGGCCACAATCTGGGCGTCGGGCTCGTAACCAGAGGGAGCAGCGAGCCGGATGTGTGAACCCAAGCTGGCACAAGTAAGAAGCAGCGAGTGGGCGACGTTGTTTCCGTCGCCGACGTAGGCCAGACAGATGTTTTTCAAGTCGCCAAATCGTTCTTGCAGCGTGAAGTAATCCGTCAATCCCTGACAGGGATGCTCGAGATCGCTGAGCGCGTTAATGACCGGAATGCAGGCGTGCTCCGCCATCCCCTCGATGGTTTGTTGGTCAAAAGTCCGCAATACAATCGCGTTAACCCAGCGCTCCAGATTATGCGCGATGTCGCTGAGCTTTTCTCGCGCGTCGATTCGCTCGTGAGTCTGGTCCACAAAAAACGTTGTTCCGCCCAGGCTGGCCATGCCGGCCTCAAACGTAAGACGCGTGCGCAGAGACGGCTTCTCGAAAAACATGACCATCTGTTTACCGGCCAAGGCGCCACGAAATTCTGCCGGCAGAGATTTCATCAATCCCGCAAGGTGAAGAACCGCTTCCACCTCTGGTGGATTCAGATCACGCGTAGAAACCAAGTCGCGAGACCAGAATCCCTTATTCTCTGGCAAAGCCACGATTTGTGAAGCATTGAATGCCTGACTGTTCACCGCAGGCTCCTTTTTGTGGTTTTCGCAGCGCGCATCGGCGGTCGCTTCGCCGCGCTGACGCATAAAGCCGAATCAAGTGCTCCCACCACCTCATCGACGTGCTTTTTCTGAATGATGTAGGGTGGCAGGAATCGCAAAACCGTTTCCTGTGTCCGATTAATCAGGATTCCCTTTTGCAGCAGTTGTTGCACCACAGCCTTGGCAGTGTCCGCGGAATCCAATTCCATGCCGAGCATGAGGCCCATGCCACGTATTTCTTGAATGGAAGTATGTCTGGTGCGCATGTCTTCAAGGCGGGCGCGGAAGTAGTCGCCCACTTCACATATGTGCTCCAGCAATCCGTCCAGGGTACGCAGAAATTCGATGGCGACGGCACAGGCCAGCGGTCCTCCGCCGAATGTGGTGCCGTGCATGCCGGGATGCATTCCGCTGGCAACGCGGTTTGTGGTGAGCAGCGCCCCTAGCGGCAATCCCGCTGCCAGCGGCTTGGCTACAGTCAGAATGTCCGGTTGTATGCCATAGTGCTGGTAGGCAAAATAG
>DATHJP010000402.1:0-5134 GCA_035489695.1 Terriglobales bacterium | reverse complement strand
CGATCTGATCAAGATCGCCATGATCAGGATCGACAATGCGCTGAACACCGGGCTGCTACAGAGCAAAATGCTCCTTCAGGTCCACGACGAGCTGGTGTTCGAGGTAATTCCGAGCGAGCTCGATCAAGTTAAGGAGCTAGTCAAGCACGAGATGGAGCACGCAGCGGAGCTTTCGGTACCTTTGGTTGTCGATCTCGGGGTCGGGAAGAACTGGCTGGAAACGAAGCTCTAGTGTCTGTAACGTCGCGGGTGCTGTTGAAAGGCTGCCCAGTACGCGCCGCTCAGCAATCCAGCGAGATACAAACAGTCGAACAGCAGGGAATGAACGACCATACCTAGGACAGTGAGCTGTACGACGTAGGTAAGAAGTACCAGCCCGATGCCGAACAGGATCGTGAACATTGCAGGCTCGCCCGCGTCCGTGCTGCGTCTAACTGCCATGCCTCTCGCGATTCTCACGGGTAGCTGGTGGGTGAGACGGCCCCACCATGCCGCGATGGAGATACCTCTCTCGCACAGAGTACTGCTGCTCGCCTTCACCTGACCGAACTCTTTTCGCGGCGATGTGGCATCCTCGGAGACTGCCCGCAGGCGCTCTGCTATTTCCTGGGTGAGGATCGTGTGGTCATTGCCTCGCCAGAGATCCAGCTCGATGACCGATCCGACATGCGCGCAGACGGCAGTACCCGGGGTAGCCTTGTCTTCGAAGACGAGGCCAAGAGGAAGAATCCTGAGACCCGTGATTCCATGTTGATCTCTGGCCTGGAGTGCGACTCTCGCCAATCCCGTCTTCAGTGGCTCGAGCCCAGCCTCGTTGTGGCTTTTCCCTTCAGGAAAGATCAGCAGTGCTCCGTTTCTTTCGAGAAGCTTGAATATCTCCGCGAAAGCTTGCGTATTCCGCGATCTGTCGGCCGGCAATCCGTTTTGCTTCCTGAGTTCGTCACTCGCTCGGCGAAGCGGCACGACATGCAGCATTCTGAACAGGAGGGACATGAGCGGATTGTCGGCAAGCGTTGCTTTCGCGGTCATCGCAATACGGCGGGGAACGAGCCATCCTACGATTAGAGAATCAACCAGCGCGTTCTGATGATTGGCCGCGATCAGTAACGGACCGTTCGTTGGAATCTTCTCCGCCCCTACTATGCGGATGTCGTTGTAAAACCAGTGTAGCGCTATTCCGGCGATCCACCGCAACAAGCCGTAAATCATCTCGATCGAACTGGGCTGGCGAAGTTGTTGGGGACGCCGCGCAACACCACAAGCGCCAGAATCATTCCGATCACGACTGTTGCGACTCCTGCGCGATAGGCGAACCCGGTTCCCATTGAAGGCGTCAGTCCATCGACGGCGAATGCCCACACGAATGGACCAACGACCGCTGCGGCCCGCGAGGAGAGTACCATCAAGCTGAAAAAGCGGCCTGCCTCGACGTCGGGGACGAGGCTCAATAGTAACGGACGCTCCGCGGTTGCAACGCCTCCGTAAATCAGTCCGATGCATGCGCCGACGATCCAGAAGGCACCTCTGGTAGGTACGATAATCATAGCCACCAGAAGAATGACCCAACCCACGAGTACCCACGACAACGTACGCTTTGGGCCGAACCGGTCCACCAATCGGCCGATGCCATAGCTACCAATCACTGCTGGAATCGTGAGTATCACGAAGAGTGTTGCTTCAGAGCCTCCCTCGAACCCCATTGCGAAGATTGCGTAGAGAGCCATGTTCGCGATGATCGTTCCCATCGCATCCTGATACAGGAAAGACGTGAGGATGAACCTCAAACTTCCCGGATATTTCTTTGTCTCGGCCAAAGTGTTACGCACATCCCTGAATGCCTCTCGCCACGGAATGCGTTTCTTTCCACTTACCGTATTGTGGTCGCGGTAGAAGAAGAACAGCGGCAATGAGAACACAAGAAAGAGAATTGCCGTTGGAACGAACGTGGAAACTCGTCCACCATGTGCCGTGAACGGAACTACGCTTCGCAGGAAACGAAGAACATTCTCGGGAATGGCTCCCAGTATCGGCAACGATCCGGCAAAAAATGGCAACGTCAACAGGACGCCGGTTATCGAGCCTGCGTAGGCAAACGCAGAGCCGAGGCCCGAAAGACGGCCGCGGTGATCCACGGGAACGAGCTCTGGCAGCATTGCGTTGTAGAACGGCTGTGCCCCCTGATACGCGTAGTTGGCGATCGTGAATGCTGCAAGTACTGCGAATAGCGCGATGCCAGGCGACAGCAACGTAGGCGACTGGGTTACTGCTCTCACTCCCTCGCCGACGAGAGGCAATCCGATCTGCCCGAGGATGGCAATGAGAATCGTGGAGGCGCACGCAACCAGCGTGAAGCCGACAACCCACGGCTTTCGCCTTTGTGTAGCGTCCGAAATCGCGCCAAACAGCGGGATCGAAACCACTACAAGCGCCGATGCTATGCCGTTAACCGTGGCGTAGAGTGTATTGGAATGACCCAGATCTTTCACCAGCCACGCCGAGAAGTAGAGCGTGGCGATGTTCATCGAGAAAACAGTATTGGCAAAATCGTAGAGTGCCCAGCTCAACCGTTCGCGGAGCGGAGCCAGGGGTGGGTTGAGATCGCCACTGGCTGTGATATCCGCACCGGCCAACGGTGAATCACTCTCAACTGCGGCTGTCGACTGCATCGATTGCTCCGCCTGTAAAAGTCATACACGAGAAACTCTACACCGCTGAATACGCAGCTCAAATACGTATCGTGACGTAGCACGCTCTACGCACTCTCGACGCTGGAAGATGCGACAGCCAGATTTAACTCTATGGCACATTGTCTGGTCGTTCCCAGCAGAATCTTGGCTTCTCTGCTTCTGGTACTAGCGTGCCGGGATAAGACGGGAAACGGCACCGATGCCGGCAAATCTCTGCCAGCCGTGTTTTCTCTGGGACCAACCAGTAATACCAACTGGAACGTGAACGCCGGTCCGGTAATGCTATTGTCAGCGGGGAATGGCTCTGACAGCGTCTCGATAGTACTACCAGAAGCAACTGATAGTACCGTCGAATTAATTCAAGACGTTGCGCCACCGGTCTCCGGGTTCGTCTTCGAGCTTTTCAACCGGAGTGGAAAGGTTGATTCCACCAGAGTCGTGCCGCAAAAATCGGGAGCGGATACCACGCGAGAGTGCAACTTCTGGCCTGTTGGCAGGACGAAATCCGCGCATCCGGACTGGCGTGTTGGATTTGTCCGTGGAAACGTTAGTGCAATTCCCCTCGATTCCATCGAGTCGTTGCCAAGCCCGGACTCGGCGATGCTTGCTGCATCACTGGCCCGAACTGCGGGCACTCTACCAGTCTCATCGGACCCGACGTTTCGAAGATTGCCATTCAGAGTCCAGTCAGCCTATACTTTCCGACTGGATTCTGCCGAAGTAGTAATCGCTGATATCGTTCGCACGCTCAATGAGGAAGCCAATCCACGAATCGAGCATCTCCTGCTTATAGGTGAGCGCGCAGCTGGAAGCAAAGGGAAGTACGCTGTCGGATATTTCAGCCGGATAGCTGGTCCCGAAGAGACGATGCAAGCGACAGAAGTGCTTGCCGCAGTGCGGATCGGAGTATCGAAGAGTCCAGCGATCATAATCAGCGTCGAATCCGAAGACGGCGTAAAGCTTGGACTGATCGAACGCACAGGGCCCGGTCAATGGCGTCCTACCTGGAAAAGCGCCTCCACCACCTGCTGAACGTCAAACGATATCGGGTCTGTCAAAGACCGGTAGGTGCGCTCACAAAATTCCAGGGGAGATCGTACTTTTCGCCAAGATGCTGCGCCAAAGCGCACACGCCGAGAGTCTCGGTCGCATAGTGTCCCGCATAAATGATTACGAGATCATTTTCTTCTGCATGAATCGCTGTCCAGTGCGGTCCCTCTCCGACAATGAGCGTGTCTACTCCCACCGTACTTGCCTCTCGTAGTGTATCGGCCAATGCCCCCGCCCCCGTGCAGATTGCCCATTTCCGCGTTCGTCGTCCAGCCTGCACCAGGGATGTGCGGAGATCTCCGCCGCGTGTTCGCGCAAACTCTCGTGCGGATGTAATCAGCGTCGCAGTTTCGAGATCGCTTTCTCCGCACAATCCGATGAAAGTCTCTTCGAAACTGGCAAAGGGCGCACTGGGCTGGAGGCCAAGCGCCTTTGCAAGGAGAACATTGTTGCCGAGCCTCGGATGGCGGTCGAGCGGAAGGTGCGAAGCGTAAACCGCAATATCGGCCTCGATGAGCATTCTGATGCGCCTATATCGGGGGCCACTAAGAGGCTCGAGTCCCCCCCAAAAAATGCCGTGGTGGACAATAAGAAGGTTTGCACCACTCGCGATGGCGCCCTCCACTGCTCGGGTGGAGAAATCGACTGCCGCCGCGATCTTCCTGATGGGTGATTCGTTATTCAGCTGAACGCCGTTGACCGCATTAGGGTAATCCGGGGTGTTTTGGGTCTCAAGTAGACCATCCGTATAACGCGCAAGGTCCTCCAAAGATATCGTCATATCGTGGCAGATTTGTGTGGAGAAATGCCTTGCCCCGCCATCCGATTGTGAGCTAAACGCTGGCGCCACAAGCAGTTAGAGCTCAGGTTGACAACCTTGTTGATTAGTCCGGCACGCGCATGACATCGAGCAGCCGTTCAAGATCATCGGCTGAATAGAAATGGAGAGTAAGCGTCCCCCGGTTATTCGGTCCGATAGTGAGTGTTGCATCTGTCTGCAAGAACCGCCTTAGCCTGTCTTGAATTAGACGAATTTCAGGCGATTGACGATCAGCGGACCTCGGCCGACCGGCCTTCCCTTTCCTTGGAGCGCCATCAACCTGGCGTAGCCTTTGTTCTAGCTCTCTGACGGTAAGGCCTTCTCTTACGATCTCGTTCGCCAGACTTATGATCTTGTCGGAATCATCCAGTCCCAAAAGCACCTTCGCGTGCCCCATTGACAGCTTCCCGTCTTGAAGGAGCTTTCGTGCGGACGCCGGCAGCTGCAATACTCGAAGCATATTGGCGATTGTCGTTCTATCCTTTCCGACCGTCTCGGCAATCTGTTGCTGTGTCAGCCCGAAGTCCTGGGAAAGCCTGTGATAACCCTCTCCTTCTTCAATTGGGTTGAGATCGGT
>DATHJP010000401.1:0-2595 GCA_035489695.1 Terriglobales bacterium | reverse complement strand
CGCCGTGTACAAGAGTCCCGACGGAGGACAAACCTGGTCTCCTTACAATGCCGGGCTGAAAGAGCACGTGTCGGTCGTCAATCAAATCATTTTTCATCCCACCGAGCCCGACACAATGTACACCGCCACGACGGTAGGCGTTTTTCGATCGAAGGACGGCGGACGTCTCTGGACAGAGCGGATGCGCGGCATGAAAGAAGTGCACTATGTCGTGGCCATCGCAATGGATCCGCACAATCCTGATGTCATGTACGCGGGGACCACGGGCGGAGTTTACAAGACGACGGATGGAACAGCGACGTGGCAACTCGTCAATAACGGATTAATACCTAAAGAGAAACTCGACGCCGCGATGGCTCTCGGTGTCAACAGCGTTGTGACTGATCCCATGCGACCGGGCACGGTCTACGCCGGCACGACAAAGGGGCTGTTCAAAACAAGCGATGCTGGGGCATCTTGGAAACGCATCGAAAACGGCCTGAACGATACCTACTTGAGCGTTGTCGTGATCGACCCAGATCATCCCAGCACCCTCTACGTGGGCACGCGCCGAGGCGTACACAAGACAACCGACGGGGGCGAAACCTGGACTTTGGCAAGCAAGGGGCTGACGACCCTGAACATCAGAGCGATGGCGATAAGCCCGATGCAGTCACAGACAATCTTCGCCGGCACCAACGGCAGCGGACTCTTTCGAAGCGTGGATGGCGCTAAAAACTGGGAAGCCATCCCGCTGAATCCCCCATCTGCGACCTCCAGCCTACCCACTCCCTAGACTACCGCTAAAGCAGACTTGTGGGGCCTGGGCGCGTCCCGTCGAAATATAGTGGCAGCCTCACTATCAAACATTTTTCCGCAAACACAAGCCGCTCGGCAATATCGAGGTTTTAACCGTTCTGGCGGCGATTTTCGCGGGGAAGGCTAGTTTGGCGTGCTCAAGCACGCTTAGGGTAAATTACGAGTTTTCGCCAAAGCAGCTATTTTTTTCCATGACTTCACCCGATTATCCTGACACTAAAACAACTGCATGTATTTTTTTTGTTGACATGCTTTAAAGCAAATGTTAATAAGCAAGCTGCTTCGTGAGGTAAAGCTTTGGAAGAACTCAGGGACATCATTGTCGGATTAGACCAACGTATTGACGTCTACAAATCCCGGCTCCAGGATTTGCAAAAAAAGCGCGAAAAAATCGACGACGAAATTGCAACTATTAAGAAGTATCTTGAACTTGCCGAGACTCTCTACCGCGTCGAAGTGGATAAAGCCAAGCTGGCCAGCCTTTCGAGCCAAATCACTGATACAGACAAAGACAAAACGGGCCGTGCCGGCGTTCTCGTGGACGTGACCGACCAATCCCGGGAAATTCTTCTCGGCCGATCCAAGTATGTCGGCATGAGTGTTTCAGAAGCCGCGTTCCATATTCTCAGGGATGCTCACTCGGCAATGCACGCGAAGGATATTTGTCATCGATTGATTGAAGGGGGCCTGCGGATCAAAGGAAAGACACCAGTAACGTCGATTGCCACATCATTGAAGAGAGATCGACGGTTCAGGAAGGTCGCGCCGAACACTTTTGAAGCGCTGGAGGAAAAGCTCCAGGCGGTTTAGCACATAACTGTGGGGAGGAGGTGAGGATTAATGCCAGCGAAGAAAAAGGCAGCGAAAAAGAAACGGTAGAACTCGTTCACTTACTGTTCGTTGCATCGTCGATGATGAAAGGAGGTGAAGAATTTAATGCCTGCGAAAAAAAAGGCGAAGAAAAAGAGATAACTCCCCTCTAGCATCGCGTGTTGGGGGCGAGGCCACTTGCCCCCAACACTCACCCCTTTTCCACCTTCAATATTCCAAGTACTCCGGTCCAGAGTCGATTGTGGGCTAGCCTGCGCGAGCAAGCGAACAATGCAAAGGGAAAGCTGATTCTAACCCGGATCAGTGAATAGGCTGTAAAGGAAGGTAAGAGATATGCAGACTGACTACGATGCGCTGGTCTATCCGCGTTCAGGACTGGCGACACATACAGTGGCCAGATGGTTAACACGCCCGGCAGGAATGACGACGTCACCAGATACCATGATCCAGTTGTCAGGAGACTCCAGGATCTTATCGACGAGCCGTGCATGCAGGGCATGTCCCGAGCGGAAAGCCACAACTTCACCGATAAAGGGCAGACCGAGCAGGGCCATATCTCCGATCAGGTCCAGGATTTTGTGTCGCACAAATTCATCGGTGAAACGAAGTCCGTCTTCGTTAAGAAGACCATGGTCGGACAGAATAAGTGTGTTTTGCAACGACCCGCCAAGCCCTAAACCCGCATCCCACAGTGCTTCTACTTCCCGTAAAAAGCCGAAGGTTCGTGCCGGAGCAATTTCGCTGACGAACGCCTCAGGCGAATCCCTGTACATATAATCCTGGCGGCGGATCAAGGGGTGGTTATAATCAATCGTGTAGCTGATGCTCGATGCAGAAGCCGGCCGAATGACGACGGATTTATTGCCTTCACTCACTTCAACCGGACGGAGGATTTTCAAAAATGACCGATGCCGATCCTGCGTTGTGATTCCCGCATCGAGAATCATCTTGACAAAGGCGACGGCA
>DATHJP010000400.1:0-2607 GCA_035489695.1 Terriglobales bacterium | reverse complement strand
CTGGGATCGGCCTTGGTGGAAGTCGGGGCGCCATAATAAACCGCGCGATAAGCCGCGATTACTTTTTCGTATTCGCGACGCCCACGATCTTTGGCCGGCCGGCCATTCAATGCCTCGCGCATCCTGCCGGCGCTGACGAATCGGGTCTGCGCCCACGACTCCGACCGGCGAACATCCGCATGGGCAGGAAATGCGAAAAGCGCCAGCCAGACTAGAGTCGCAGCCCAGCGCAGCGCGGGATGGCTTCGATCCAAATTATTCAATTGGCTGGCCCGTAATCGCGTCGTTCAATTACCTAACGGCACAGAGACGTCAGTCCGTGTTGCTGATGTACAGCACGCCTCGGACATCTCTTTTTACCCGCACCGGAGCATGCACTGGACTGCCCAGAATGCGACCATCTCGTGCATCGCCGTAGTAAAGCTGCGTGATCCGCCTTACGTAATCGCGGGTCTCCGGAATGCGAGGCACGCCGGCACTGCGGGCGACTGCCCCCGCCCCAGCGTTGTAGGCCGCGAGACTCAAGCTGACGTCACCGCCGTAATTTTCCATCAGCATTTTCAGGTGGCGAACCCCGGCATCCACATTCTGCTGCGGATCGAAAGGATTCGTGACCTTTAACTGCCTGGCGGTTTGCGGCATCAGTTGCATCAGCCCCATCGCGCCCTTGCGGGAAACTGCGTTCGGGTTGAAGTTGGATTCCACTTTGATTACCGCACGCACCAGGCTGGGGTCCACGTTATGGCGCGAGGCCGCCTGATCAATCGCGGCTTCGATCTCTCGTTCGCTGAATGCTTTTCCGCGGACGAAGCTTGAAACCGGTTCCGAGCCAGAACCCTGGCCCAGATACTGGTTCACTTCGGCCGCCGCTGATTGGGCCGCACGAACATTGGCCCCCCTTACTGTTTTCCAGCGGTGTTCCTGCGCACTCCAATAAGCCAGCGAACTTCGACGCGCTGAACCAGCCGCAGTACGCCTGGAGGGCGCTATTTGGATCGAGTCATTCACGTAGATCTTGCGGCCACTGTCATCGGTGGTCGGAGTGATCACGGCGACAGCACCGCGAGCACCAGGCTCTGCCTGAACGTATGGCGTAGTGATAGAAAGGAAGGTCGCGATTACGGGACTAGCCATCAGGGCGAGTTTCAGGTGTTTTCGCATAGCCGGGTGCCAACAATCGACGCGAGAGCAAAATACTCCCACGTGCCTACCCGGAACCTGACGGAGAAACCCTAACCAGAGTGCCCCGATTATAGGCGGCGCTCGACGGCAGGGCAACGTCTCTGAAGGCCTATCGAACCACCGAAGTAATCCTTGTATCCTATTGAAATAGCTAACTTTCTGGTGTTTACCAGGTTACTTCCACTGGACCTCGGAGCCTCCCCGGGGGCCGTAACCGCGCTGCATATCGACGACGGTCCGACTTTCGCCATCTTCGAACACTGTAGTACGCTGCCTCTTCGCTCCATGAATGACGTAACCTCTCAGCGCGAAACACCGGATTCACGGATGCTCTTTGGCTTCTGGTATCGGGCTTTGCCCGCTAAGGACCTCGCCGGTAATCACTTGAAGAAAGCAATGCTGCTGGAAGTACCATTGGTTCTCGGCCGCGACCGTCAGGGGCGCCCTTTCGCGCTGCGGGACGCTTGCCCCCATCGCGGTATGCCGCTTTCCTATGGCCGGTTTGACGGCCAGCAACTGGAATGCAGCTATCACGGGTGGACGTTCGACGCTCACACCGGTCAATGCCAGCTCATTCCTTCGCTCACCGCCGATCAACCGCTGAAAGTTGATCGTATTTACGCCGGCAGTTTTGCCTGCGAGGACCACGACAATTACATATGGGTGTTCGTACCCGAACTTCCGCCAGCCGGTTCAGGTTTCACCAAAGCTGCGGAGCCTCCAGTTGCCGCGCCTCGCGTTCCTACCTTTACCGATCAGTACAAGATTGCGCATCTGTCCGCCGATCTGCCTTGCAGCGTGGACCACGGCATCATCGGCTTGATGGATCCTGCTCACGGGCCATTTGTCCACCAGGCATGGTGGTGGCGCAGCCGCGACAGCATTCACGAGAAGCAGAAAAAGTTCGAACCCATCCCCAACGGCTTCCGCATGAGCGCGCACACGCCCAGTTCCAACAGCGCGCCCTACAAGTTGTTGCGGCTCTATGCCAAAGCTGACTCAATCACTACGACCATCGATTTCGTTCTTCCCAACCTTCGTTTCGAAACCATCCGCGCGGGAAAGTACTGGTTTTCCAGTTTGACAACCGTGACGCCGATCACCCGTGACCACTGCCGCATTGACGTAGTCGCTGCCTGGAACCTGTTCCGATGGCTGCCTTTCGGTCCCAGCCTGCTGAAGTTCGTCTTCGCCAAATTTGTAGAGCAAGATAGGCAGACTATGGAGAGACAATCCGAAGGCTTGAAACACAATCCGCACCTGATGCTGATCGACGATGCTGATCGCCCCGCCAAGTGGTATTTCGCCCTGAAAGCAGCTCATCTGGAAGCTCGCCGAAGTGGCGGAGAAATTCGCCATCCGATGACCGACCCAGTGACGCTGAAGTGGAAAAGCTAAACGCGCATAGCGTTCGATACTTCTCTA
>DATHJP010000399.1:0-6349 GCA_035489695.1 Terriglobales bacterium | reverse complement strand
GGACCAGACATCGAGCTCACGCGTCCACCTCCAGAGGAGTTGCCTACACCCTGAATCGATGGAGGCGGCGGGACAACCTGCGAACCAGGAGCGGACATCGAGCTCACGCGTCCACCTCCAGTAGAGTTTCCTGCGCCTTGAATGGATGGAGGAGGCGGCACAATTTTGAAGCCGGCGCCGGGAAACGAGCCGGC
Organism: Terriglobales bacterium; assembly: GCA_035489695.1. Lineage (GTDB taxonomy): Bacteria > Acidobacteriota > Terriglobia > Terriglobales > Acidobacteriaceae > 40CM-3-55-5. Next base: position 6,155 of record DATHJP010000399.1, on the reverse strand, counting down.
GCGTCCATCACCCACAATTCCTGAACGTTGAACAGAGGGCGGGGGAGGAATGACTGCAACCCTTGGGCTCCCCAGATTTGCCCCTGCTATCCCCGAGATAGCTCGCTGCTCGCGCATGGGCAATACCGGCGCTGGCGCGACAACTTCCGAATGACCGATGTTGATATTCCCGACACCGCGCATCGGGACTTGCACCATTGGTGTGGGCGCGACGACGCCCACACCAGGCCGGACTATTTCATGTCGCGAGGTAACGGCGTCAACGCGGGGCGGAGGGGCGACGACGGCGGCCTGGGGCAGACCAAGTCCGCGAGACGTCGCTTGGCTAACAGAGGGCGGAGGCGCCACCACCGAAGTCGGGCCCACAGGCACGATTAGCGGCAAATGTTTGGCGTCGGAACCCAGGATCGCGCTAAGGGCTGGAATTGACGGAGTGGTATCGAATCGCCCAGGCTTGGTTATCTTAGCGCCCGGCGGAGAGTTAACGCTCCGAGTGCGCCGCTGCGACTCAGCGGTTATGGGCTGATTTGCTACATCATTCCGCACTCCGGGGCGGGCGCGAAGACGGGGCCCACTGCTTCCGAGCGCCGGAAACGACTGGGGAGGCGTGTAGTAGCTAACGTACGATTGAAAGTTTTTCGGTCGCTCGGCACTTTGTTGAGGCGCCAATTCTCGGGGTAAACTCCACAGCGCTGCCATTGCCACCAAATGCCAGAGCATTGACTGCAGAAGCCCTCGCCAGGGCACGCGAGACTCGACAAACACGTCGCTCCAGAAACGGGCGCGCCTGGCGGTGACGGGGATTGGCGGCGCCGACCGGAATAGGAGTACGTCAGCCAAGTTCCGTAAAAATACGCGGTGCGCCGGTTCCCATTCGATCAGCAGCCTGAGGCGAGGTGGGGCCTTACGGGGAGCACTAATGCTAGGAATTAAAAGTCCCGAGCCTTTGTCCATCGATACACGTCGGAAGGGTGGGGAAACTGGCTACATTATAGCTCAGTCGGCGAGCCGAACGGTATCGCCGAACTACCAAAACCAACATAAAACGCACACCGCCAAGAGCTGGTTCATTTCAGCTCAACTACAAACACATCGCCGCGACAATCTTTGCCGATCACACACGTCGGAGATCCCGACTCGGAGCCTAGCGCTCCCATCCAGTCGCTCGACCACATGAAGAAACGACCGTCCTGGGAAAGCGTCCCGATAGCATCACGATCGCTAAACCGCTGCGACGAACCTGTATGAAAGGTATGAGCAAAACGCCAAACCGTGCCAGTAACCGGCGAGACGCACATGATCTCCTTATACCAAGCTATGTGAGGAACGGGGTTTGCCGTGTTGTACTCCGACAGACAGAACGGATTTTTGTCCAAAGGATCAGCGGTGTTCCAGCTCATGTGCAAGTCGTACGGAGGCGCTAGTTCTGGAGGGAGGTTTTGAACTGGGATGATTGCTGATCTTGTTCCAGGACTAGCGAATAATCGTGACTGAAACTGACCTGTCTGCCCCGCTCCGTTGATCCAGTGCGTATATCCCTCGGTAATATGTCCGCCCAGATTACCCGTTGGCTGGACTACATTTAGCGTCGCCATTTTCCAAAAGTAATTGCCATTGCTGGCGCAAGTTGGACACGACGGGGGATGGGCGACGATGTTGACATACGCCCCGTCTTTGCTCATGGCTAGACTGTGTAGCAGAATCCCGTCCGAGCCGTTCATCGCGACCCAATTTGGTACCACGCCAGTTGGCCCCCAATCGCCCGATACAGTTCCGGTAGCCGTGTTCAACATCCGACACCCAGAGCCGACTTTGTAAGCGACAACATATTTGGCGCCTGATCCGCCCTGACCGCCACGGCTCGAGAAGCCTGCAATAAAAATGGTGTCGTCAGTACTCACCCCACCATTGAACACGTAGGTGGCGGTGAACCCGGTGCCCAGACAATTCGCAGTTTTGAAGTCAGCAACCCTGGTGGGTGTGGGGACGGACGGGCCGCTGGTGTCGTACTTCAAATAGGAAGTCCCGAAGGGCGTCGCTGCAATGCCATAGAAGACATCCTTATCAACGTGGCTCCAGGTCGGAACCACAGTCAATCTCCAGCTACCGTACATCCGGGTTGCGGTCATGGTGACCGGATCGAAGTTCATCGGATAAACCAGCCCGTTCACACTCTCCACGAATAACTTCGTAGAGTCCGTATTGAATTCGTTCCGGTCCCCGTCTCCACCGTAGCCAGATACCATGGTGCTTGGATTCGCCGAGGAATCAGTGATACGGCAGACTCTGGATCCGAAGTCGGAATCACGGATGCACGTACCGGCTCCTACCAAATTGCCTACCTTCGGTGTAGCTGGTAATGGCGCTGGAAGCAAATCCGTGCGCGAGCGTTTGTAAGGCGCTCGCCCACGAGTATTTGGTGGGCGATGAAGCGGAGGTCGGGGAGGGGTCACAGCTTGTGTCGCCTGCGTGGATTCGGCCGGATCTTCTTTGCCGACGGCTGTAACCATGACCTGTCGACTGGTCATTAATTGAGGCACAGCGAACGATCCCGGACCATTGATCGCGCCGTTGGAAACGGACCAGGCGGCACTTAGGTCTTTCGCGTTCTGCACATCCGCAGGCAAACGCAAAGTGCCTCGACTTAATGCCGGCGCACTCGCGTCCATCCGTTCGCCAACCACGTCTTTGCCTTTCACGGTCACGCCTGGGTTCTGCTGTGTCCAAGCACACACACTCAGCAAGAAAAGAGCCAGGGTCTTCATCATAAACGGAAGTATTCAGCCGGCCGGAGCGGATTACGCAGATCACTAATGGCCCACATTCTAAATAATTCTGCCACAGTTCGACTATCGCAGCGATACCGTCAGAGGACCTTATGGGACGCGCAACGAACAAGGGTTTTTAACGCGCTCTCTTCGGACTATGGCGACATTGCAAAAGGAGTTTAGCGGGCTGGGTTGGAGAGGGTTTGTTTCGGGAGTTGCGGAAGCGTTCTGCTCAGCCTTACGGAGGTCATTGGAGCAAATTGTCAGACGCCAGGGTAAAGGTGTGCTGTGGAATATGATGAGGCAACAATGGAGCGCCCTTCGTCTAATACCGGCGGTCTCTTTCTTGCGTTGTGAATAAGAAGCCCCACGTCTCCCACGTCGGTCACGCAGGGCCTCTCACGAAATGGAGCAGTGTCAGGGTGACAGCGAAAGGGATGAGTCAGGCAAGTTTCGTGTCCTTGTTCGGATTCCTGAACACGCAATAGGCAAGAAAGGCTCACCGTCTCCCAATCTCCCAACAGTGAGCCTTCTTCATCGAGTTGTTGCTTGCCGAGCGCAAGGAGGGTATGCCCGGGCGAAGCGCTCGAGAGTATAGCTGAACGAGAAGGCAGACACAAGAAAGCCTGCCGCTCTCAACGGACACGGCAGGCTCTCTTCTACGATTCGGAATTGCACCCGAGTATATTCCCGAGGACGCCGGAGCACAACCTTATTATGAGTTCACACCATTATGAGTTCACACCCTGTCCCTTTGAGTCGATCTACCGCACACCCTGGCGATTTTCCGGGCTCTCCCCCGTGCGAACCGAACTTCTTCCGCTGCGCGTAGTCCATCCCTTGCGCCACATCCAGTAGAGGCAAACCGCTAGCTTCCGCGCCATCGTGACCTTGGCGATCCGTCGTTCCCGTCGCATCCTCGCCCGACGTGTGGACAACATACGTTCTGAGGAGACAAGAGACTGCTGGAAAGTGGTTATGCTGGAGTGGAGCGTGTGCGGCGCGTTGAATGACCGGTTGAAACACTTCCGTGTGCTCGTCCTGGTTCACTGTTTTCACATCTCCCATCCACGCCATTCATGATCGAAACGACCCTCCTGTGAACTGAAAGGCTTAGCATGGCTGCATAATAGAGCGGAGGAGTCTCGGCGAGGCATGAAAAGAACGAAACAAATTGCAACGATCACGCTAACCATATTGCTAGGACTCATTGCGTACGGATTGTTTCGAACTGGCAGGTCGATGACAGCATCGCAAGTAACCCAGGGAGGCGAGTCGTCCCAAGCGATGCATGGGTCTGCGATTGATCAGACTCCTCTCTATACCGCGCGGCGGTTGGCGCAAATGCCGACTAGTGCCGACGAATTGCCATTGGCACAGGACGCCCTGCGCCTCGGTGATCGCGAGATGGACCTGGCGTTCGCCGCCGGGGTACGGGAGGCCCAAGAGCATCCGGCAGTATTGAGCGCCGAAGCAAAACAAAGCCAAATCAAGCTGCAGAAGGCCGAGAAATCTCTGGATGCCGACAACGCACGCGTCGCGCAACTTACGTCCGATTTGGCGAAAGCTACCGGAGTCAAGGCGAACAGTTTGGCCGATCAACTAGAAACGGCGAAAGTCCAGGTCGAACTTGATCAGGACGAGGTGGATAACGCAAAGCAGGAATTAACTCTCGCCGGTGGTGATGCCCCAGGCCGCATTGAACAGCTAATGAAAGAGCACGAGGCCGCATCCCGTGTCGCAGATACAACGACCGTTAACACTGGCATCCCGCCCGATCAAAGCGGGCTGGTTCACCATTATCAGCAGTGGTCAGAGCTGTATGACAAAAAGTTGCAGTTATCGCAGGCCAAGCAAGATTCAGAATCGTCAGCGGTTGCGTTCACAACAAAGCGCGATGCTCTTGAATCGAAGATCAAAACCAACACACAAGAACATCCAGGCACACTGGGCGGCGGTCCCGCGGCCTCCGCTGCTGCAAATTCTGGCAACTCTACTCGTGAAGCTTCGGCCGACCTCCTCAATGCTACAAAACACCGCTCAGCCGCGGTGAAAGCACTTACAAACTTTGAGGAGCGCATTGAGGATCAAACAAACCTGGCAGAAACATATAGAAAATGGCTGGGAGTGGTCACCGCACGACAACGCACCGTGATTCACAAAGCGTTGTCAGGCGCCGCTGTGGTTGTAGCGATCTTGTTGGTCGGGATTTTCTTTGATACCTGGCTGAAGCGTCTTCTCAATAAAGTCAGATTGGATTCCCGTCAAGCCGAGACTCTTCACGCGGTAATAAGCACGGGATTACAAATCATTGCGCTGGGTCTGATCTTGCTGGTGATTTTTGGTCCGCCGAACCAGTTAGGGACTTTCCTGGGACTTGCCGGTGCAGGTCTTACGGTGGCGCTGAAAGATTTCATCGTGGGTTTTTTGGGCTGGTTCGTTCTGATGGGAAAGAATGGAATCCGCTTAGGTGATTGGGTGGAAATTAACGGAGTAACGGGGGAAGTCGTCGAGCTCGGGATGTTTCATACGGTATTGCTGGAGACCGGAAACTGGACCGACTCTGGTCATCCAACGGGACGTCGTGTTACGTTCACCAACAGTTTCGCCATCGAGGGTCACTACTTTAATTTTTCAACTTCCGGCCAGTGGCTTTGGGATGAACTGACTCTGGTCTTGGCTTCTAGCCAGAATCCGTACCCGATAGTGGAGGCAATTCAAAAGACCGTGCTGGAAGCAACCGGAGAGAGTGCGGGTCAAGCTGAAAAAGAATGGCAACATGCCGCCCATTCCCGGAGCATGCGTGCGCTATCAGCCGCCCCGGCCATCAACGTAAAGCCGGTAGGCGGAGGCGTCGAAATCGCCGTGCGCTACATCACGCGAGCCAACGAGCGTTATCAATTGCGTTCCAAGTTGTATCAGGCTGCTATGAACTTAATCAGCAAGAAGGACGCGCAAGAGTCCCCGTCCATTTCCGAAAAACAAGACCCGAAACCGGCCTGATACCGCGTTTCGTAAAATATGTTCTGACCGGATTGAGGTGAGAGCGAAATGCGTTTTTCATGGGACAGATCGCCGGCATCGTTACTTCGTTCGAAGACTCTGTTTTGAGCTTCCGCTGCGGTTTGCCCTGGGATGCCCACCCTAGGACGTTGGCCGTGGCCGACTTCAATCGCGACGGTAAGCCGGATATTGCTTTCGCCGGAGGCGGCAGCCGCGGTCGAAAGAGCAATATAGATGTGTTGCTGGGCAATGGCGACGGCACGTTTCAGCCTCCGACTACCTATCCCGCCGGGCAATATCCAAATTCCGTCGTTGCTGGGGACTTCAATGGAGACGGGATCCTTGACTTGGCGCTCTCCTCAGGCGGATTGGCAATCTTCTTAG
>DATHJP010000398.1:0-3960 GCA_035489695.1 Terriglobales bacterium | reverse complement strand
CTGTACAAGACCGCGCTCTGAAAGGTGCCGTCTCCATTCCCCAAAAGCACGCTCATTCCCGGAACATGGAACCGGAAGTCCTGAACGGGTACCGCTATGTCGAGATTGCCGTCTCGGTTGAAGTCGCCTAGAACAGCCTTGTGCCCAGGTTGCGGCAGGGGGTATTGGTTCCTCGTTCCGAACGAGCCGTCTGCATTCCCCAGGAAGATAATGATAGTCTTCGCACTTGATCCACCGGTGATGATCAGGTCCAAATTTCCGTCATTATTCACATCGCCTACGGCTACCGCTACGCCACCGGCATTGTAGAAAATCGGTTTGAGAAAACATCCGGCTGCGGATGCCTGAGGCAGAGCGGTCGTGAGTAACCAGGACAGAACAAACAGGAGATTCATAAATCGCACTGGGCACCTCCACGGGCTGGGTTTTCCTGACTTCCGCGAATTCGGGGGGAACCTAACAGCGGGAAAGGGCGGAACAGGCGGCAGTATCCTTCCGCTTCCTGCTCCTGTCAAGCGATCCGGGAAATTAAGTTGGTGCCCGAGTGGTGCTGCTGCGGCAGTTGAAGACTAATGCAGCAATTTGAAGCGGCCGCCATTGGTGAAGATGATGACCAGATTCATTACGATGAACATCAAGTCGTAGTGCCAGCCGTACGTTTTCTCTCCCCAGAAACCGGTATGCCACACGAAAATCTTTTTATAGATTGCGCCCAGCATGATCAGGACCAGGCCGAAGGCGGCGAGTTGAGTCAGAACGCCGAAGATAACTCCCAGGGCGCCCAGGACTTCACCGGCGCCGACCAAGATGGTGAGGTTCTTGCTCAGACCGATGCTTTTGCTGCGAGCTTCAGGATCTTTGAGGTGGTGCCAGCCGCTGGTGATGAAGACTATTCCGACCATTAATCTGAGTAGAAGAAATCCAAAATCGGCGAACTGCGTGAGTTGGGGGAACATGAATACGCGGCTTTCTACGGCGGCAACAACTTACCCTTGCGGGGGGCTGAATGCAACGTGGCGGGGTGCGAGCTTCGCTCGCCGCACAGGCGAGGTCGCCTGTGCCTACGCGGGCTGGACAGCCTCCAGTTGAGTGGTCAAATTCTGCTGTGTTAGCATCCAAGGTTTCGGCAGGCTGTTCGACGCTGGCCTATATCCTCCTCTTTCAATTTATGGGCCCGCCGCAGCGTTCGCAGTCGATCCGCCGAGCTTCGCTCGGGTGCAAAGGCGAGTCGCCTGTGCTACGTGAGCGGGGAATTACGTCAGCATGGTTTACCTCGGCGGGGTTTACATCGGATGATTAAGGAGCGAACCCGTGAAAGTCTATGAAGGCGCGAATATCCGTAATGTTGTGATGATGGGTCACGGGCACGCGGGGAAGACCTCGCTGGTGTCGGCAATGCTTTATACCGCGGGGGCCACGCAACGACTGGGCCGAGTGGACGACGGCACCGCTCCCACTGATTATGACGATGAAGAAATCGCCCGCAAGATGTCGATTGGGAGCAGCCTGGCTTATGTCGAGTGGGGCAAGACCAAGATTAATGTGGTGGATACGCCGGGGTTCAGCATGTTCGTCCACGAAGCCAAGATGGTGCTGCCAGTGGTAGAGGCGGCGATCGTAGTAGTGGACGGAGTCGCTGGTGTAGAAGTGGTTACACAACGAATCTGGAGCTATTGCGAAGAGTTCCAAACACCACGGCTCATCGTGGCCAGCCGCATGGACCGCGAGCGCGCTGACGCGGAACGGGTACTGGAATCGTTAACCAAAGCTTTCGGACGAACTGTGATTCCCCTGGAGTTACCGATTGGCAGAGAAAAGAACCTGAGCGGAGTGGTGGATCTGGTCCGCATGAAGGCATACACGTACGAACTGGGCGGGAATGGAAAGGGAAAAGAAACGGAGATCCCTGCCAATCTAAAAGATCAGGCACAGGAAGCACACGAAAAGCTGGTGGAGATGATTGCCGAGGGCAACGACACGCTGATGGAAGAATTCTTCGACAAGGGGACCATCCCAGAGGAAGATCTGATTCCGGCGCTGCATGTTGCCATTCGCGAAGACCGGATTTTCCCCGTGATCTTCAGTTCTGGCTTGGGCAATATCGGTGCGGACCGGGTGATGGATTTTATCGTGGACTACACTCCCGCTCCGACGGAGCGCGAGTCGGTGCAAGGGGAAGTTACGTCGGGCAATGGCGAGCCGCCACGTCGCAAAGTGGCGGATTCGGAACCGGTCTCGCTCTACGTGTTCAAGACGGTCTCGGATCCCTTTGCTGGACGGATTTCCTATTTCAAAGTTTTCTCTGGCGTGGTGAAGAACGACGCGATGTTGCAGAACTTCACTCGCGGCTCGCAAGAGAAGCTGGCACACATTTCCATCATGCAAGGGAAGACCGCAGTGCCCGTTCCAGAGCTGCACGCAGGGGATATCGGGGCCGTGGCCAAACTACGCGAGACGTTGACCGGAGACACATTGGGAGACAAGTCAGCGCCGATCCGTTATCCGAAAGTCAGTCTGCCGGAGCCGGCGATTACGTTTGCCATTGAACCCAAAAGCCGGGCCGATGAAGACAAATTGGGCGTTGGTATCCATAAGCTGATGGAGGAAGACGCCATGCTGCGTTTCTTCCGCGATGCGCAAACCAAAGAATTTTTGATCGCGGGAACTGGGCAACAGCACATCGAGGTAGCTGTCGCCAAGATGAAGAAGCGGTATCACACGGAAGTAAATCTGAAAGCCCCTAAGGTGCCGTACCGGGAGACGATCCGGGGCAGGGCCGATGTGCAAGGCCGCCACAAGAAGCAGACCGGCGGACACGGGCAGTATGGCGACTGCAAGATCAAGATGGAGCCGCTACCGCGAGGCGGAGAGTTCGAGTTTGTGAATGACATTTTCGGGGGAGCGATTCCCAAGAATTTTATCCCCGCGGTGGAAAAAGGTATTAAGGATGCGGCGGCGCGCGGTTACTTGGCCGGATTTCCGATGACAGATTTTAAAGTGATTCTCTATGACGGGTCGTACCACGACGTGGACTCAAACGATCTCTCGTTCCAGATGGCGGGTCGCATCGCGTTCAAGAAAGCCATGGAGCAAGCCAAACCGACGTTGCTGGAGCCAGTGATGTCGGTGGAAATTACTGTGCCGGATGAATTTGCGGGAACGATCATGGGAGATCTCAACAGCCGTCGCGGACGTATTCAGGGTATGGACAATAAGGGCGGCAACACGGTGGTGAAAGCCGAAGTGCCGATGGCCGAGATGCTGACCTATGGGGCAGATCTGACCTCGATGACCCAGGGGCGTGGCAGCTTCAATATGGAAATGCACCATTACGATGTGGTGCCGGCTCAATTGCAGGAAAAGATCATCGACAAGGCAAAGGCGGCACGTGGAGAGGTGAAGGAAGAGGAAGAATAGACAATTAGCGAGTAGGGCGGGAATCACAGCACAAGAAACAGGAAACCGGAAACTGGACAACAGTTCTTAGTTTTGAGTTCTCGGTTCTCGGTTAAATGCTTCTTTAAGTGGGGGCTGGTACAAATACCAAACGATCATCGCGCGCACCATCACACCCAGGCCTCCCCAAATCAGCTGCGTAATTCGAAAATCAAGCACCGCACTGGAAACCGACGGTAGCAGTAACACCATCCCAAGTAAGGCTGTGAGAATGGCCAGGCGGCGTGCCCAGTTATGCAGCTGCAGAAGTCCCACCCCGATTGCCGTGGCAACCACAGCTATGAGTAAGAACATGTACGGCCCAGCGACCTCGAGTCCGCCGAGTAAATCAGCGCCTGACGACATGGAGACGCTACCGGGGCTGAATAGCATAACTGCTCCGACCACAATCAGGTAGGCAGCAGTGAATAAGAAAAGAATTGCAATCAGGCTGACGCCGATAGGACGAGGCATCCGAATCTGGTTTCATTTCTTGGGCTGGGCGGTGGGCGGCAACAGGCCATT
>DATHJP010000397.1:0-6318 GCA_035489695.1 Terriglobales bacterium | reverse complement strand
CGTTTCTCGCCGCCGTTTTCTGGGGCACGAGTTTAAGCGCATCGATTGCTGACGCGACCACTTTGAATCGCGCGGTTTTGCCGCTAGGCCCTGCAACGTGCTTTTTTCTCGCGTTGCTCATACAGCGAGATGTCTTGCGCGTCGCGGGGGCGCCTGGGAGTGAACATGGTTCGCGGAAGGCGCATGCACGCGCTAACGGGACGGTGCCGTAAGCATTCGGGCGGCGATCAAAAAGGGGGGGCGAATGTTCTTTAGACCTTGTGTAGGTTTCGAACCTTCCAAGGTTGTTGCCGCGATTGGTTTGAATAGTGCCTGATCCAACTTGCAATCTTACGTGCCATTCATTTCGCCTTGAGAGAACGACACATCGAGTTCCTGGTCGATCCGGTGAATGGCCGCCCGCTGCAGATTTCCCGATCCGACCGCCGGAAGGATGAGGAGATCATCGACGGCGAGCTTCGTGAACAGGTGAGTGGAGTCACCTATCCGATCGCTGAAGGGATTCCGCGTTTTGTCCCGGCGGAGAGCTATGCGGCGAATTTCGGTTTCCAATGGAACCGGCACGCCGCGACGCAGCACGACGACCACAGCGGGCTCGGCGTTTCGAAAAAGCGCTTCCGCGATGTAACCAAGTGGGGTCCGGATTTGCGCGGTTGGCACGTTCTTGAGGCCGGTTGTGGCAGCGGGCGGTTTACCACCCATGCGCTCGACACGGGCGCCATGGTGGTCAGCTTCGACGTGTCGCGCTCGGTCGACGCCGTGGCGGCCCAGATAGGAATTCGCGACAACCTCCTGCTGATTCAGGCCGACATCTACGCCTTGCCGCTGCGTCCGCATTCGTTCGACGGCGTCTACTGCTTTGGAGTACTTCAGCACACTCCGCGCCCGAGGGATTCGTTCATGGCGCTGTCCGGCATGCTAGCTCCAGGGGGCAGAATAGCCACCGACGTTTATCCAAAGACGGTCGGGCGTTACTGGTTGAACTCCAAGTACTGGGTGCGACCGCTCACCCGCCGCATGCGGCCGGAGACGCTCTATCGGCTGACGCGCGGGTACGTGGAGCGAATGTGGCCGCTGGCGCGAACGGTACGAAAGATTCCGCGCATCGGACCAACCCTCGTTTGGCGGATGCTCGTCGCCGATTATTCCCGCGAATTTCCGACGGCCAGCGACGAGCAGCTTAAAGAATGGGCGGTGCTGGACACGTTTGATATGTTGTCGCCCACATACGACTATCCCCAAACTGCCGCTGAATTCCGCTCGTGGCACCAAACGGCGGAGTTGACTGACATCGAGGTCGTGTGGGGGCACAACGGCTGGGAGGGACGGGGAATCCTCCCTCGAGATTGGCGGGAGTAAGCTTACAGCGCGATCTGCGTCTTGTGCAGTATGCTTGACGCACAAGTCATGCGCGGCCTGGTTTCTGTTCGACTAACCGTGCAAAAGAATTCCAAGGCACATGAGCAATTCAAATGGAACCATCGCAGCCACTCCACAGCGCGGACTCGATATCCCGTCCCTGGACGGTATTCGTGCGGTGTCGGTAGCGATTGTTTTTTTCGCCCACGCCGGTCTTGAGAAGATAATTCCAGGTGGATTCGGCGTTACCTGCTTTTTCTTCTTGTCCGGGTTCCTGATCACGACTTTGCTGCGGCGCGAACGGGAAAAATCGGGGGCGACGAGCCTCAAGAATTTTTACATGCGGCGGGTTATTCGGATCGTTCCTCCGATGAGCGTTACGATACTCGTGTCAATTCTGCTATCAAAGGCAGGAGTTTTCAGCGAATACTGGAACTGGGCCGGGGTCTTGGGCAACTTTGCCTTCATGACCAATTATATGGGGCCGCTCGGATGGACCGGACCACCTGGCACCGGGGTCCTGTGGTCTTTGGCGGTTGAGGAACATTTCTACCTTCTCTTCCCGGTTGTTTTCGCCTTCGGTCTGGTGAAGCTGAATCCGAAGCAACAGGCGCTATCTCTCGTCACCTTCTGCGCAGTAGTCCTCGTGTGGCGAATTGTTCAGGTGAAATACTTCCACGTGCTCGAGACTGCCGGTGGCGATCCGAGAACCTATTTCACAACTGACTCCAGGCTGGACAGCATCGCGTTTGGCTGCATACTCGCGCTCTGGAACAATCCCGTTCTCGACCGATCACCGGATGCAAAGCCGATGCATTGGAGGTGGGCCCTTGCGGGGGGCCTCGCAATTCTTGCAAGCTTTGCGTACCGTGACGAAGCCTTCCGTCAATCTTGGCGGTATTCAATCCAGGGACTCGCGCTCATTCCCATCTTCCACGCGGCAATCTCATACCACAACTCTCCCTGGTTTTCCTGGCTAAACTGGAAGTCCCTCCGCTGGGTTGGGCTCATGAGCTATTCAATCTACCTTTTCCACATCATCGCCTATGCAATCATCCTGGCAGCATTCAATACGAGGTCGATCCCGATCAAACTCGCTTTTGTCATTCCGCTGACGCTCCTCTATGCGCTCTCGATGTACGCATTTGTGGAGAGGCCACTCGCAAAACTCCGGAAGCGTTACAACTAGCTTGAGGTATGGAGTCAATAGTGGAAGCCGCGAATGAATCTCGAAGAGCTTGAAACTCATTTTCCACTTCGCGATAATTGGAAAAACTACGCGCACTATTCCCGAGGGGCATCCCCTACATGGTTGCCGGTTTGCGCCACCCTGTTGAGACGGAAGTCCCGGTATTTCGATCTGAGGATCGCCCATCGGACTCATCGAGTACTGTTGAATATCTCAGCGAGCTGGCGCGTCGCGGCCCCGCGACTATAGTGTTCCAGGAATTTTGTCCGGCCTGCTGTGCCAAGACTTTTCGCTTTGTCTCGCTGCTCATAAAGAAAAATCAAAGCATCCAACCATTGTGCATCGTTACGCGCTGTCAATCCAACGTTGCCACGACCCAGGACCTCGGCAGTCATTCCGACGGGGGAGGCCACCACCGGCAGACCGCAGGCCATGTATTGAATCAGTTTGAATGCGCACTTGCCCCTGGTCCAAGCGTCATCGGCAAGGGGCATGATCCCGACGTCCATCGTTTGGACCGCCGCGGCCTCGTTCGCTGCAGACCATCGAACAAATTCCACACGCTCTGGAGGCAGCCCCAAATCCGCCGGAGGATTTTCCGCAACTATACGTAGCCGTGCCTCGGGAGCATGGTGCAGAAACTTCGCCAGAGCCTGCCGTATAGAGGCGAGGTATGGAAAGTTAGCGCTCGTTCCTGTCCAACCGACGATGAATGCAGAGTCCTCGGGCTTCGCTATGGGAAAGAAGATGTCGCCATCAACGGGAGTCGGGACCAACTCAACGCGACGACAGAAGCGCCCAAACCAGTCGGCCAAGTAGCTGTTGCAAACCACCACCACATCGGCACGTTCTGCAGTACGTTGCATTTGTTTGGCACCAAAAGGCTGCGCCAACCACACCGCATCATCCACATCGAGGACGAGAGGTTTACCCAAGAGCCGTTCGAGCGTGGGCCAGCCGCCGCAGAGACCCCGCTCCAACCAGGTAAGGTCGTATCGCCAACTTGCCGCCACACCGGGTAAGCGGGCAGCGAGCCGCAGAGCGAGAAGCCCGAAGTAGAGGGGATAGATGAGCGGAAAATTGCGGATTCGGGTCCCCTTCGGACGCAGCGGTCTCAACAAATTGTCCACGTTGTCACCCACGACGGGCATGAACTCGCGGACCAGGATGCCGTGTTCGGCTAGAGGCGCAATATGCTGGCGAATGCGAAAGCGGCTGGACGGGGTCTGCAGCCCCGTGGTCAGGGCAGCGACGCGCATTGTCATCGCGTTTTTCGCGCCCAGATCGTCATGCGCCCGGTCTGCGCAATGGCGGCCGCAATAAAAGCTAGGGGGTAAAGCGCGTATGTCCAATAACCGGGTTGTTCTGGAAACTTGATGAGCTTATTGCCCACGCGCGACATGCCGGCTTTCTGAAGGACGTAACCGAAACTCGCGATGGGATCGACCAGTACCCGCTGAAAATGGATCTTGTCGAGCTCCCATCCTGCCGCGGAAAGGACGAGGCGAATCGTCTTCTTGCTGTAGTGATACAAATGGTTGGGCAAATGCAAGGCATACCAACTGTCTCTGAAAACCCTGACTTCCAAGGCGCCCGCGTTTGGCGTGGACAGTACCAGCCAGCCGCCGGGTTTCATCCATGCATTGAGTTTCTTCAGCGCAAGTACGGGATCATGAAGATGCTCCAGCACCATCCAACCGACGATGAGATCGAATGGTTCCGATGGCACGGGTGCAGTCTCCAGACTGCCGGCATGTACCGGGTAGCCCAGGGCGCGCGCTGCGGCAGCGGCCTTGGCGGAAAATTCGATTCCTTCCACCTGCCACCCTTCTGCGGCCATCTTGTGCAAGAACGCGCCCGATGCGCACCCGATCTCCAGCATACGGCCAGCAGGCAGCTTGGGTAAGCGCATTGTATTGAATTCAAAAAGTTTGCGAGCGACTCTCCGGAGCAACGCGAAACGTTTTCGCCGTGGGGCCGCGGCTTGAACCTGCGTACCCAGATAGGGACCGTAGTCGTCCGGGTAGTAAAAACCCATGGACGCCGGCGTAGGGCGCGGGTTGGTGCGCATGAGTCCGCATGTACGACAGCGGACGATTGTAAATGTACCTGGCAGGCCGTTGATGAGATCGCGACCGGTCAGGATTGGTTCGTCGTCGCGCGGACAGTCGAGAGGACAGCCGAGGTCCTCCAATGCTATGTCGCTCATTTTCTTCCCACCAGGCTCCAGCCAAAAGGATCATTCCTCGATTTGTCCAGTTCATCCAGCGCGAGAAAAAGCCGCTGAAACAGGGGAACCATCAACGACACGACGAGTTTCAAAGGCAGCAAGAGAATTCCCGCGACGTTTGGTTTCCCGCCCCGTAGGCTGCTCGCCGGAAATGCCGACAGACACCTGGGCATTTCATAGGCCCAGCGTGTCCATCGCCCGCCAAACGGAGAAATCTCCAACTCTTTGAAACCGGCATGTTCGCCGATGGACCGCAGTCCGAACGAGGTGTAGCGAAAAAAATCATATGGAACCTGATGCTCGCTGTGACTCATCGGTGCCGTAAGGAATAGACGCCCGCCTGGCTTTAACACCCTGTACATTTCCTTCACGCTTTCTCGTGGCCATTCGAGGTGCTCGAGTACCTGCGTGCAAAGAACGGCATCGAATGAATTGCTTTCGATGGGCATATTGTGAAGCGCTCCAACATAATCCAAATTTCCATAATTCCAACTTGTCTCCCCGACACCGAGGTCGATGGCTTTATACTCGCAGTGAGAAAAAAGCCTCTTGTAGGCACACTCTCCAGCTCCCGCGTCCAATATAGAGCTGCCGGGCGGCAGCGATTTTGCGACGCTCTCCACAAATCGGGTCACATACCAGCGGCCGATATCCTGAAGTTTTGAATGGCGCGAGAAATCGTCGTTTACTTGCACCGCACGGCCTCCGCGAATCCGGTCAGTATTTCTCGAGGTAGAAATACTGGAGCCCGAGATTGACCAAATGGAACGCGCTCGCCGAAATCGCCAATCCGAGGAGTCCACCAAGCCCAAACGCCGCAATTTTTATGGGAATATAGATGGTGTAAGTGATCATCCCCAGGCGTGTCGGAAGTCTGGTATCGCCGCGCGCATAGAACGACGATGCAGTAACGGAGCCCATGGCCCCTCCCACGAACATCCCGCCCAGACCGAGCATGATTACCCACAGCGTCCTTACGTTGGCGTCCGCAACCGCGCCATGGCCCACCAGCAATCGCAACAAGGAGTTGCCAGACACGACGACTATCAGGAAGAGACTTACCGTGATAAGCCCGACGTGCCACAACTTGCGACGATAGGCGCGCCGAAAAGCCGGATTGTCGCCGGCCTTGTGAAGCAAACTCAAACGGGGCACGAGCGGAAAAGCTATCGCCTTGCTGAGGACACCCGAACCGGCCCCATATATTTGTTGTGCAAGATAGAACAACGATAGATTGCCATGGCCGGACAGCGATAGAAGGAAGCGATCAACCAAGGGATCGGCTTTGTAATATGCGGTACCCCATAGTAGCGGCTTGATGCGCTTCCATGCGTCCTGAACGGTCCTGCTTTTCAGGTCCGGCAACGTCCAGCGCCCCATGCCCGGCATTTGCAGCAGGGTCTGAAAAGCAAAGCGAAGCGTGGCGATCCAGGCAACAGCTTCAACGCCGTATTCCGGCAGGAACACGATGAGCGGAATGAGGCCAAGGGCACCCGCGAGGAGCGGCGCCAATTCGACCCAAAGGAATCTTTGTCGAGCG
>DATHJP010000396.1:0-4097 GCA_035489695.1 Terriglobales bacterium | reverse complement strand
GTGGGATTCGCGCGGCTGAATGGGCGGCCGGTGGGCATGGTCGCCAACCAGCCGGCGTTTCTTGCAGGCACGCTCGATATCAATGCGTCCATCAAAGGCGCGCGTTTCGTCCGCTTCTGCGACTGCTTCAATATTCCGTTGGTGACTTTTGAAGATGTGCCCGGATTTCTGCCAGGCGCGAATCAGGAGTACGGCGGGATCATCAAGCACGGCGCCAAGCTGCTTTACGCCTTTGCCGAAGCTACCGTCCCCAAGGTGACAGTGATTACTCGGAAAGCGTACGGAGGAGCTTACTGCGTGATGGCGTCCAAAAATATTCGCACCGACGTGAACTATGCGTGGCCCACGGCAGAAATCGCGGTGATGGGGCCGGAGGGCGCGGTGGACATCGTTTATAAACGCGAACTGGAAGGCGCGTCCGATCGAGAACAAGTCCGGCAAAACAAAATCGAGGAATTCCGTGATCGCTTTGCTAATCCTTATATCGCCGCCGAGCGCGGATTCGTGGATGCAGTGATCCAGCCGCGGGAGACGCGCAAGAAGTTGATTCAGGCTTTAGAGATGCTGGAAACTAAGAGGGATAAGAATCCGGCGAAGAAGCATGGGAATATCCCGCTGTGAAGTTGATCCGCCACGCAGATATCGAGGGAAGTCTCTCATGAAGAAAATCTGCTTGCTGGTAGTTGTGTCGATGATGACAGTGCCTGCCTTCGGCGAGAACTTTGCATCGTTGGCTGATTTGCCGGAGGCCAAGAATTATGTCTTGAAGCGAGCGTCCAGTTACGACCGCAGCGGCGGCAATGCCGATTTTCGAACCATTGCACCTGGCGAAACTCTGACTGTGCTTGATCAATCCGGGCCCGGACTTATCAGTCACATTTGGATCACGATCGCCTCGGACGACCCACATCATCTGAAAGCTTTGGTTTTGCGGATGTACTGGGACGGAGAGTCTGCGCCCAGCGTAGAAGCGCCAATTGGCGATTTCTTCGGACTCGGCCTGGGGGATTACTTCCTTTACGAATCGATTCCTTTGGCAGTGGGAGCGGAGAAAGCTTTAAATTGCTTTTTTCCCATGCCCTTCCAGAAGCATGCCCGCATGACCGTAACTAATGATGGATCGCAAAAAGTGGATGCCTTCTATTTCAATATTGATTACCGCGCATACAGCGCGCCATTGCCGGCGGACACCTTCTACTTCCACGCCCAGTATCGGCAAGCCGCACCAGCGCAGGGGTGGACGAATGAATGGCGCTCCAATGGCGATCCCCTGGTGAACGACAAGAAAAATCTGAATGGAGAGGGAAATTACGTTTGGTTGGAAGCCCACGGACGCGGCCACTTTGCGGGGGTGACGATGTCTGTGTTGCAGAATCAGGATGGCTGGTGGGGCGAAGGCGATGACATGTTTTTTGTTGATGGAGAGAAGGCGCCTTCAATCAATGGAACGGGTTCGGAAGACTATTTTCTAGGTGCCTGGGATTTCGGCGATCACGCGTTTTCTTATGGCTTGTTTGGAGCGCCGGTAAAAGGAGAGGAACGCGCGGGCAGCCGGTCATCCGTTTACCGGTTTCATCTGGATTCGCCGATTCCGTTCACCAAGTCGCTGCGTGCCACGATTGAGCACGGCCATGCGAATGTCCGATCGGATAATTTTTTCTCCGTGGCTTACTGGTATCAGAGCGAGCCCCATGCCGCGTTTCCACCGCTTCCGTCTCTCGAGCAAAGAATCCCACGGCTGTTTCCGGTGGGCGGACCGGGGAATTCCGCGAAATAAACGTTGTTTACAACAAGGAGTATAGAGAAGTGAATACAGGTGTTCTTGGGGCTAGTTTCTGTCGCCCCTTCGGGGCTTTGTCTTTCTTACATCACTACCCACGGCTGGCGCCGTGGGCTGCATTCTTGCGCCGCTTTGCGGCTGGCTTCGGTGCTTGCGCTCCAGGCAGTCAGGGCTGGCTTCCGGTGCTTGCGTTCCAGGCAGTCGCGACTTGTTCCACGTCGGCGCTCGCAGTTTTGGCCTGAAACCCGAGACCTGAAAACTGGCCCCGAACCCGGAGTGCTCAAATCGAAAATCGAACGTCGGAAATCGGAAATCGGGATTGGACATCGGGATTGGAACTGGGAACTGGAAACAGAATTCAAGGTGGGCACCAAAAACTTAAGAGTCCCGAGGTGGTGTTGAACTCATTCGTCTCGGCCAGTAGCTCGCGTTAGACCCTTGCTGACCTGACCTCACTACGTTCCCTTGCGGGAGATCGTGAGCGATCCTTGCTCGGGCTCCGGGCTTACCGCCAACCGGATAAACCTGTTCAACGCCTCGGGACTCTATCTTGCCTTTGACTTGTGCTCTTGTTCGCCTCGACCAGCGCTTTGCTATAGACCCTTGCTTACCCTCTCTTCATTCACCTTGCGGTGCGAAGAGTGACTTCGCTTGAGTCCCGGACGCTGCACCAACCGGGAAAACTTCAGAACGTGTCAAAGAACGATTATGGTTTTAACACCCCCATTTTTATAGTCAATGAAAAACGCGAACCTGTATCTGCTGTGAATGCAATCGAGTGCAGCTGCTCCACAGGCCTATCACCGGATTTGGTGCAGGTTGGCTGCGAACGGTGGCTGGCAATCCGCATCCGGCGCGGATTTCGGCGGGTTGTCGTGACTCTTGTGCAATAGTTCGATCTCATCCAGTCAATTTTCAACTGTGGAAAAGAAGCAGGAATTCGCTACTGGCGCAGTTCTTGCCATCTTTGAATCCAAAGAAGAAGGCCACCAGCATTCGCCGATGGCCTCTATTCCATTCAACAAATTTTACTTCTGTTTTGGTGGAGGAATTGGAACCATGCCATCCAGATCATAAAATTCGCTGGGAGCATGATCGGATTTGGCGTTGGGTATGGGTCGCTCACCCACAGAACTTACTAGCGGGCCGCTCTCTTCGCTCAGCCCCGTGGCGGGGGTGTACATCGCTTCATTGAAGACAGAACCGCTGTTTTGAAGCGCCTTGGCGAATACACCGAATGCTTTGCCGTTCACGTAGGACGTGGACATATAGTCTCCGACCATGCGGCCCTGGTCGGTATTGGCGATCCACGTCAACCGCATCGGCCCTGCCATCTTTTTAGCCAAGCTCCAGGTCGTGCCGCCATCCCGCGAGGAAATGAACCCCACAGCCAGCTTGCAAGTCGACTGCGTGCAACTGGTTTGGGGATAGAAATAATAGGTCAAGCCCAGATGCGCGGTTGATCCCGAAGTAAGAGGGTCGACTGCGAGGCCGGGGATGAAGTGGTCCGCCGTGCTGGTGACCGGATCGATCGGGACGCGTGTTACAGCGGTCCAAGTCGATCCGGTGGTGGAAGTGCTCATCACGATGTCGTTAGATTTGCATCCGGTGCGAAAACGGCAGTCCTGCCAGGCGACGTACACTTTGCCGGTAGCATCAACCTCCGCGGATGGAAGGGGCGAGGTGCGCAGACCTCCCGAATTTCCGTGATCGCTGATACTAGCAACGGTTTTTACATTGCCCCAGCTCGTGCCGCCATTGGTGGAGGAGAAGGACTGTATGCCGTTTCCTTCAAAGGGTGCGATCACAGTTCCGTTGGGCTGAACTACGGGTTGGCCGCCCAGTCCGAATGCACCAGAAACGTTTACCGCCGCTTTCCAAGTCTGACCGCCGTCAGTGGAGGTGCTCATCTTTATCTGGTCTCCTCCAAAAGCGTCGTCCCATTCCACATAACAGTGGCCAACAAATGCGCTGCTGGGCGAATTGTCGCAAACCATCCAGGTTTTGTCCGCGAAGCCAGTGTTACTGTTCACCACCACTGGATCATTCCAGTTGATGCCATCGTTGGAAGTGCTCACCAGGACACTATTGCTCGAGGCAATGCCCAGAGAAACGATCATCCACACTCCATGAGTGGAGTCGAAGGCGACCGATGGATCACTGGCCCTGCCAAACGGTCCTCCTACAAACGTGGTGATTCCGGGCAGGGTACCGTTGGTCCAGCTAAATCCTCCGTCGGTTGAAGTGGAGAACCCGATGTCGGAAGATCCGCCGCCGACCACGAAGCGGCCCATTTGGAAAGTTGCGACGATGGTGG
>DATHJP010000395.1:0-11249 GCA_035489695.1 Terriglobales bacterium | reverse complement strand
AACATCAGCGCCGGGAGGACATTCCTCCGGCGGAGACCGACCTTCCGGTGGAGATAGACCTTCGGGCGGAGATAGAACCGACCGGGGAGAACGACGTCCACCGCGTCCAGGTGGACCGGGAGGCCCGGGTGGACGCGAAGGGGGCCGCAAGTATTTCCGGCGCAAGAAAGTTTGCAAGTTCTGCGTGGAGAAGATCGAGGCCATCAACTACAAGGACGTGCGGCTGCTCGCTCAATTTGTGGCAGAGAGCGGAAAGATCGTTCCACGCCGGCTGACCGGAGTTTGTACCCCGCACCAGCGGCGCCTGTCCTGCGCAATCAAGCAGGCGCGCAACATCGCGCTGTTACCGTTTGCGGGGCGGGCGTCGTAGAGTCCTGCATCAATTTCGTACATTGATGAAATCGGTGGCCGCCCGCTCAGATCTGCGGTCAGACATCCAATAACGGAGTCATCCCATGGAAGTCATTCTGAAAGAAGATGTTCCCAAGCTCGGCTCACGAGGCGACGTGGTCAAAGTTACCGACGGCTATGGGCGTAACTATCTGCTTCCCCACAAGCTCGCGATCGAAGCCTCGACCGGCAACAAGGCTGTCATCGAGCAGATGAAGTCGGCGGCTGTGCGCCGCTTTGCCAAAGAGAAGGCTGGAGCGGAAGCTCTGGCCAAGCAGTTCGATGGGGTCTCGGTCTCTTTCCAGCGCCGCACCGGAGAAAAGGAGCAGCTTTTCGGCTCCGTAACCTCTGGCGACATCTCGGATGCGTTGGTCAAGAAGGGGTTTAACATCGATCGCCGGAAGATTCAGGTTCACGAGCCACTCAAAACCTTGGGCGAGTTCGCCGTGCCAATCCGGCTGCACAAGGACGTGACTGCGCACTTGAAGGTTCTCATCGAGAAGGAAGCCGCCGAATAGTGTGCTGTTTGCACGCGGATTCCGGGAGGTACGCCGGAGTCCGCCTTCTATCCTCCCTGATCAGGAAACTGAGAGCGACAATCCAGCCTAACTTGTGGATGCCCAGTTTCTTACCGCACATTCCCTACCGCACAAATCGTGCCAAACTCCTATAATTCCTGCTCACGGTTCTCAACCTGACACGTCCATAGCAATGCAACCGGGAAGAACGGCAGGGCACCTGGTTAATCGAGGACAACGAGAATCATGCCGGCCGATACGTGGGCAGTATCTTTTGCGGTTGGCGTCTGTTCCGATAGCGGAGCCAGACGCGCCGCGGTGGAAAAAGGCAGCGGATCCCAGGACCCCCAAGTGCGGGGCCACATGGCTGGGCAAATGCTAGGCCGTATTGACGACACGCTACTCGTCCGGGAAGCTCAGCGCGGTAACCGCGCTGCTTTCGAAGAGCTAGTTAGGCACTACGATCAGGCTGTGCTCCGGCTGGCGATGCACCTTACGGGGTCGGACCACGAAGCCCAGGATATTTACCAGGAAGCATTTTTGAAGGCGTATAAAAGCGTGGGCAATTTTCGGTTTGAATGCTCCTTCTACACCTGGATCTATCGCATTGTGACTAACCTTTGCCTGGATCACTTGCGGAAACGAACCGTACGCAAAGAAGATGCGCCGGTCGCGGTAGATGCCCAAGGCGAGCAGTACGACGTGCTGGAGCAGGTTCCGGACGGGCGCGCAGCGTCCAATCCTGAGCGCGAACTGATGGCCCGGGAGCTGGGCAAGCGCATTAATCACGCTCTCGACCGATTGACTCCCCGGGAGCGTATGGTTTTCGAGTTGAAACATTATCAAGGATTGAAGTTGCGGACAGTAGGCGAGATATTGAATACGACCGAAGAAACGGCCAAAAATACTTTGTTCCGCGCTACTCAGAAATTGCGTGGCGCGCTGGCGGATATGCGATGAAATCTCCATTCCCCAAAGCAGGGGTGCAATTATGAAATGCGAATGGGTTCAAGAAAACATTCTGCTCTATGTCTATAACGAACTGGCGGACGATGCGCGTTATGAACTGGAGCAGCACATAGCGCGATGTGCCGACTGCGCCGCCGAGTTGAAGGCAAGCCGGAAGTTCAATGCCGTGATTTCCCAGTTTCCGGTGGAGGAACCTCCCGCCAATCTGCTGGCGGCTTCCCGCATGCGTCTTCAGGAAGGGCTGGAAACTGCCGAGCAAGGTGGATTTTGGCAGCGCCTGATGTTCGATCCAGCAGCCTGGCTGCGGCAAGTTCGCTTCTCTCCGACTTTGGCGGCTGTGATCTTTATCATCGGTTTTGCCGGCGGTATTGGATCTGCGTACAAGATTATGCACGGCGGCGGTGGTCTGGATTTAGGGCCAGGCCCTAAGCCTCAGCCTACGGAGGCCTCCATCAGCGGCATCAGCTCTGTCACCCAGGAGCCTGGCTCGAACCAGATCAGCATCAAGTATCAAACCGTTTCGACGCAGGAAGCTCAAGGATCGCTGAATGACCAGCGCATCCAGCAATTGCTGTTGTTCGCCGCACGCAACAATTACAACTCAGGCGTGCGTATGGATTCAGTGGATCTGTTGACCCAGAAGCCCGACGATACCCACGTTCGTGAAGTTTTGATGTATGGCTTGCGCTATGACCCCAATCCCGGTGTACGCCTGAAGGCTCTTGGAGCTTTGGGGCCTTACGTAAAGAATGACGTTCGGGTGCGTGATGCGGTTCTCGAGTCCCTGATGAACGACTCCAACGCCGGCCTTCGTATTCAGGCATTGCATCTGCTTGAGCCGGTAAGCGCGGATAGCAGTGTGCGTGTGGTGCTGCAGAAGTTAGCTCAGAACGATCAGAGCCAGTACATCCGCTCGCAGGCTCGTAGGGTGTTGACTCAATTGCCAGAAATTGACTGATTAAAGATCGACTGATTTCGGCAAACCGGTTTTGAGAAAGTTTCAACCTCGTGTTCGACGAGGACAGAAAGGGAAGAGTTGAAGACGTTTTCTAAACTCGTAACGCTGCTGATCATGCTTATGCCGTTGGCAACAGCGCAGCAGCCGCAAACCCGGGTATTTCGCGATGGCGGCAACTGGGCACAGGAGATCACGGGCAGTCTGACCGCCGCTCGGAACCTGAGGGTCAAGGTCGACGTTGGCTCGGTACGCGTGCAGGGCGGTTCGCAACAAGCTATCGACTATGTGATTCATACTCGCGCTTTTACATCGTCGGAAGACAAGGCGCGCCGGGAATTCGACGCTTTCAAAATCAGCGCCTACGTTCGCGGAGACACTGCATTTCTGGTGGCAGAATGGGAAGGCAGCAGCCCGCGCAAATTCTCCGGCGACTTTGTGCTGAATGTCCCACGCAACATTGATTCCGTGAAAGTTGAGACCGACGGGGGCACCGTCACTGGCACCGGTATTGCGGGACGCATGGATGCGACCAGTGGTGGCGGGAGCATCCGCTTTGATGATATTGGCGGCGGCGCCAGCGCGGAAACCGGCGGCGGCAGTATCGAAGTCGGGACAGTCGGCTCGGACGTGAACCTGCGGACCGGCGGGGGCAGCATTAACGTCAGCGCGGCGAAGGGAAAGATCAATGCCGAAAGCGGCGGCGGGAGCGTAAAGGTCGTCTCCGTTATGCAAGGAGCGGTGCTTGAGACCGGCGGCGGCAGTATCGAGGTGGAGCGCTGCGCCGGCCAGCTCAAGGCCACGACAGGTGGCGGGAGTATCGACTTGGGCGATATTGGTGGTTCAGTGGAGATGGAGACCGGCGGTGGCAGCATCCGCCTGGCCTCAGCCAAAGGGCCGGTGCGCGCAGAGACCGGTGGGGGCAGCATCGAATTGAACGGCGTGCCCTCGGCTCGCGCAGAAACCGGCGGCGGCGGCATCATCGCTAAATTCATGCCTTCCACTGGCGAACGCACCGATTCCGTTCTGGAAACTTCGGCCGGCGACATAACCGTCTATCTGGTTTCCAACCTGAACATCAGCATTCGAGCTTCGATCGAGATGGCTAACGGCCACAAAATTCATTCCGATTTTCCAGAGATCAGAATTACGACCGAAGGGGATGATGGAGAACCCAAAACCATCACCGGTGAAGGAGATTTGAACGGTGGCGGCCCGGTGCTTAAGGTACGCACTACTACCGGAGACATCTGGCTCCGGCGCGCCAGCCGCTAGGAAGTCTTTACTGAGGAGAGGCACGAACATGCGTAAATCAATTATTTTCATCCTGTCATTTCTACTGGTTGCAACCTGTGCCGCCTGGGCCGTAGCCTTCCAGCCATCGAACGAGGCTTACGGATTTTCGAGTGATGATTTTTTCGGGGGCAGCTCCTATCTTGGCGTGGACACGCGTGATGTCACTCCCGACCGCCTCTCAGATCTCAAGCTGAAAGAGGAGCATGGCGTCGAAGTGACCACGGTTGACCAGGACGCTCCTGCCGGCAAGGCCGGGATCAAGGAGCACGACGTTATCCTGAGCGTGAATGGGACGGCAGTGGAAAGCGTTGAACAGTTGCGTCGCATGATCCACGAGATTCCGCCAGGACGGATGGTGACCTTGGGCATTAGCCGGAATGGACAACCGCTTACCTTCAAGGCTCAGCTCGCCGATCGCAAGAAGACATTTGCCATGGGACCCAATCCAAAACCATTCAGGTTTGCCATGCCCGCCGTTCCGGCAATACCAGCGATGCCCGCCATGCCGGCGATGCCAATGATGCCCGACATGGATGTGCCAGTTTCGGTGGTAGTGGTGCACTCATCGACGCGAAGCGGCTTGATGGTGGAAAACCTCACTCCCCAGTTGGGAGATTTCTTCGGAGCTAAAAACGGCCAGGGTGTTCTCGTGCGCTCAGTGGAAAAGGGTAGCCGCGCGGAAAAAGCGGGATTTCATGCCGGGGACGTCATCGTTCGGGTAAACACAGAAACTATCAATGATGTCGGCGACTTCAGTCACGCCCTCAATGGCCGAAAAGACAACACTGCAGCGGTGAGCATTATTCGCGACAAGAAACCACAAACTCTGAGTTTGACCCTGCCCGACCGCAAACGGTCCGATCTATTCGAGGAAAGTTTTGAACTCCCAGAAATCGATGCCGAAACCCGAATTAATCTGAGCCAGGTGCAATCGGAAATCGCGCGGGTGAGGCCGCAAATCGCCCTGGCTGTGCGGCAGGCCACCCGGACAGCCACCAAAGAATTGTGCAAGCACAAGCAAGAGCTCAAAAAACAAGGCCAGGAAATACAAAAACAATTGCTGAATCAGCAGCGCGAATTGCAGGATGAACTGCGAATTGAACTGAAGGGGTTGAGCGAGATCTGAAGGGCAGCATTCAGCAATCAGCACTCAGCATTCAGCCATGACAGTCTGGGGTGCTTCCAGTCGGAGTTAGCGGAGCGATCCCTGAATGGGCTGAATGCTGAATGCTGACTGCTGAGTGCTGAAGGCTAACTGCTGCCTGCTGAATGCCGAATACTCAGCCCCGGCGCCAAACACGCCTGGTTCCGTCCCGCCTGCTTGGCCGCGTACATGCCCGCATCTGCGGCTTTCACCAGTTCATCTCGAGTGCTTCCGTGGTCAGGATAGATCGCCGTTCCGGCGCTGATCGTCACCGGACGGGGAACTCCCGGGAACTGCCAAATCTCCACGGATCGCCGTAACTTCTCCGCCACTGCCAAGGCATGCTGCGGATTGGTTTGCGAGAGCAGGATGGCAAATTCCTCTCCTCCATAACGGCACACCACATCAAATTTTCGCAACTGCTGGTGGAAGATGGACGAGACTTGCCGCAAGACCTCGTCCCCCAGTAGATGTCCAAATTCATCGTTCAAACGCTTGAACTGGTCGATATCAATCATGATCACGGCCATACTGGCGCCGAATCTCTTGGCCCGCTCAATTTCCTCGGAGATGCGCAATTCAAAAAAGCGGCGATTGAAGATTCCTGTGAGACCGTCAAGATATGCCAGCTGTTTGACGCGTTCCACATAATGCGCATTCTGAATGGCAGTGGCACAGATATCAGCAACCGATTCCAGCGATTGGATATCGTTGGGGTTAAACGCGCCCCGCTGCGCACTATCCAGAATGAGAACTCCCAGGGTCTGTCCGAACGCAACCAGCGGAATACACAGGCGAGCAGCCGTTTCCACGTAGAAGCCGATGTAATTAGGATTACTTTTTACATCGTTCTCAATCATGGTTTTCCCGGTGCCCAGAGCTTGTGCCCACAATCCTGCCCCGGCGGGGAGCCGCCCATCTTGCGGAATGCGCGGGGTCAGGTCACCGTAGTGTGCCCGCAAAAACAGATCGTCCTCTTCCCCTTCTTTCAACAGTACCGAAACATGAGAAACCTGAAATGCATGTTTGATCAGGGAACACACCTTGGAAAGCAGTTCTTTCAGATCGAGCACTGCGGTGGTCTGTTGCGCAATAGCGTTAATGGCCTTCAGTTGCAGGGCCCGCCGCCGTTCTAGGGAGTGCAGGCGCGCGTTCTGCAGCGCCATCGAGGCTTGGGTCGAAAATAGCGTCAGCAGGTCGATGGTTTCGTTGTCGAAGTGGTTAACATTCTCGCTCTGGCAATCCAGCACACCCACAACTTCATCACGCACCATTAAAGGGACAGCCAACTCCGACAGTGTGCTCTTTGCCGATTCAACATAGCGTGGATCATTACGTACGTCGGGAGCGTAGATAGGACGCTTTTGCTTCGCCGCCGATCCAGTGATTCCAGTTCCCACCGGCAGCCGGACGGCATCATGTCCGGGATCCCAACCAATCTGAGAACGGGGATAGAGTTCGTCTGTCTCCTTATCCAGCAATAGGATAGCGACGTTCTGCAGGTGAAAATAGTCGCGCGCAATGATCAGGATTTGCTGAAACACTTCATCGAGATCAAAGGTGGACAATACCGCCTGGCTGGCGTCGTAAAGAATGGCGATTTTTTGCATGTAGCTGCCGGATTTTACTCCCCGGTGCCGGGGGTAGCGGAGGTGTCCAAAGTAACTACGGAATGAAGGCTTTAGCGCACCTAGCGTTTGTGGAGTCTGGATTCCCCTCGTCGTCGCCCTGCAAGCGTCTTGAGGATTCCGAAAACCACCAGGCAGAACCAGAAATCAACCGCCAATCCAGCGTCAACACGAAGCGGCACATGCCGCGCTCCTGCCGGCAGGTAAGGAATGAGAATAAAGTAAATCGCATTTCCCGCCAGAACGGCAATTAGAGCCTGGACGAAATTCGTCATTGCGGGTTTGGACACCGCTCACCTCGGATCAGCGCGACTGGGTCTCTCCGACCGCACTCAGCATTCGGCACTCAGCACTCAGCATTCAGCCATAATAGATTCATGCAGATTCCAGTTCGGCGAAGTGCCAGCGAAATGCTGCTTTCCCCCCGTCCATGGCATTTGCGGGGTGCTTACAACCTGATGGCTGAATGCTAAGTGCTGAATGCTGAGTGCTCCTTTGCTACCATCCCTTCAGATGCTGGAACTGACCACCCCCGTCCAATACGTAAAAGGCATCGGCCCACGCCTGGCCGAAATGCTGGGGGCCAAGGGCCTTCACACCGTGGACGACCTGCTTCATTACCTGCCCTTCCGCTACGAGGACCGCCTGAATCCCAAGGGTATCTCCGAATTAAGGCCAGGCGAGATGGCCAGCGTGATTGCCGAGGTGCGAACCTCCGGGTTGTTCCGTACCCGGCGAATGCCTATCTTTCAGATGACAGCCGGCCAGGGCCGAGCGCGGCTCAAGTGCATCTGGTTCAACGCGACTTATCTGCGGGACAAA
The DNA here is from genome assembly GCA_035489695.1 of Terriglobales bacterium. Classification (GTDB taxonomy): domain Bacteria; phylum Acidobacteriota; class Terriglobia; order Terriglobales; family Acidobacteriaceae; genus 40CM-3-55-5. The sequence goes on along the minus strand of DATHJP010000395.1, from coordinate 3,527 downwards.
TTCAAGCCGGGACAAATGGTCGCTCTCTACGGCAAGGTAGAAGAAGACTCCCACAGCGATGCATTACAGCTTATCCAGCCTCAGTTTGAAATTCTGGGGGATTCCGGTGAAGACGGCTCTACCGATGCTGCCGAACAAAAGGCGGCGGACTCACTCGAAATCGGGCGCATCGTTCCAATTTACGAATCTGCTGGCCAAGGACGGCTTACGTCGCGCTGGTTTCGCCGCATCATCCGCACGGCGCTCGACAACCTGACGCCGGACATCCCCGATCTGATTCCTCAAGCCGTGCGCCTGCGCCTCTCGCTGGTTTCTCCGCGCGAAGCGTTATGGAACGCTCACTGGCCCGAAGCCGGCGAAAGTTCTGACGACCTGCAATCTTCCCGCACCGCCGCCCATGTACGTCTGATTTTCGAGGAATTATTTTTCCTTGAGCTGGGGCTCGAATTAAAACGTCGTCAACAAAAAACCAAGACCGGTATCGCGTTTTCTCTCGAAGGACGAGTTCGCGAGGCCATCAAGAAAATCCTGCCCTTCCATCCCACTGAAGCGCAAAAACGTGTGCTGAAAGAGATTGCCTCGGACATGGAAAAGCCGTTTCCCATGCGCCGTCTGCTGCAAGGCGACGTTGGCTCGGGCAAAACGATTGTCGCCTTCGAAGCTGCCATCATCGCCATGGAAAATGGCTACCAGGTAGCGCTGATGGCGCCTACCGAGATTCTGGCCCAGCAGCATTACTTTTCCGCTCGACGGATTCTCGAAGATGCCGGCTACCGGGTAGTGCTGCTGACAGGCTCCCTCGAGGACGATCGCAAGCGTGAAATTCGGCGACATATTGGCCAAGGCAATGCCCAGCTTGTCATCGGAACTCACGCGCTGATTGAGCAAAAAGTCGAGTTTGCCAAACTCGGCCTAGTGATTGTTGACGAACAGCACCGCTTCGGTGTATTGCAGCGTTTCAAATTAATGAAGAAGAGTTCCGATAGCGAAGATCGGAAATCGGTTCTTCAGTCCGGCGATACTGACCGTAGTTCAACAGACAATGCTGAGCCGGACGTATTAGTGATGACCGCCACTCCCATCCCACGCACTCTTGCCCTCACCCTTTACGGCGATCTCGATGTGAGCGTGCTCGATCAGATGCCACCCGGACGCGGCCCAATTGTCACTCGCCGAGTATCGGATGAACGCTCCGCCGAAGTCTGGGACTTCGTCCGCAAGCAGATCGCAGCTGGCCACCAGGCTTACGTTGTCTATCCCGTCATCGAGGAAAAAGAAGAGTCCGAGCTCAAAGCTGCTATGAAAATGTACAAAGAGTTGAGCAAGCGGATTTTTCCCGACTTGCGAGTTGCTGTCCTGCATGGCCGGATGGAGCCCGAACTGAAAGACCAGGTCATGCGCCTCTTCCAAAGAGGTGACATCGATCTGTTGGTCTCTACAACCGTAATCGAGGTGGGAGTCGACGTAGCCAACGCCACAATCATGGTAGTCGAGCACGCAGAACGCTTCGGACTCGCGCAACTTCACCAGCTTCGCGGACGCATCGGACGGGGTGCCGCCAAGTCCTACTGCATTCTCATGACCGGCGGCAAAGTTTCCGAGGAAGGCGAACGCCGCCTGGACGCCATGGTCCGCACCACCGATGGATTCAAGATTGCCGAACTCGATCTCGAACTTCGTGGCCCCGGAGAATTTTTCGGAACTCGACAGGCCGGTCTGCCCAGCTTTCAGGTAGCCAATCTCATCCGTGATCGCCAATTGCTGGAGGTCGCCAAGCGTGAGGCCGCCGCCGTCCTTGCCGGACCCAACCCCGACATCACCGAGGCGGAAATTGATAAAGCCGTGCGCCACATGCGAACGCACTGGCAACGGACTTACGGCTTGGTGGAAGTGGGCTAAGGTTTTTTCAATCGTCAATTGAAAATCATCAATCGTAAATCTCGCCGTGGGATAATCAATTCCGCCAGCCGCGAAGCGGCGGAAGAATGCAGCCCACGGCATCAGCCGTGGGTAGTGTTGTAAACGAGGGACAAGCCCCAAAGGGGCGACAGAAACTACCCTAAAGGTATTTCTCGTCATACGCCATGTTGTTCTTTTTGAGAAACGCCAAGAGCTCTACCCGAAGCGAAATCTTTTTTGTTATTTTCTCGCGTGGGATAATTATTTGATGAAAGCCGCCTCCAAATCCGAGCTCTGCCGCAAGCTTCCGTCCGTAGATGAGGTAGTCCACAACCCGCAGTTGGCTGCGCTTGTTTCGCGAGAGGGACAATCGGCTGTCATCGACTCTGCTCGTTCCGTGCTCGCCCGTCTGCGCGACCAAATTACTAGCGGGCGACTGGATAAAGACGGAATTGATATTGCCCTCTCCGGAATCGTTTCCGCTGTCGAGCGCGAACTCCGCCAATCGCTGAGCTATTCCCTACGTACGGTCATCAACGCGACCGGGGTTATCCTTCACACCAACCTTGGGCGCGCTCCGCTGCCAGCTACTGCGCTTGAGCACATCAGGGCCCTCGCCGGCAATTACTCGAATCTCGAGTTCGAAATCGACAATGGGGCGCGCGGCCGACGTGACCTTCACGTTGATCGCCTGTTCCGTAAACTGTTGAGCGAAGAACTTGCGGGAGCCAATCCCACGCGCGACGTTTCAACCATCGTAGTCAACAACAACGCGGCCGCGGTTCTGCTCGCTCTTAACACGCTGGCGGAGGGCGGCGAAGTCATCGTGTCGCGTGGCGAACTGGTCGAGATCGGTGGTTCCTTCCGCATTCCCGACGTGATGACAAAGTCCAACGCGATTCTCCGGGAGGTCGGCACCACGAATCGCACCCGCCTGGCGGACTATGAAAGCGCGATCAATGACAAAACTCGGCTGCTGCTGCGCGTACACCGCTCGAACTTCCAGATCACTGGGTTTACCGAACAGCCGCGAGTGGAGGAATTGGTTGCATTGGCGCGCAAGCACAATATTCCTCTGTTGGAGGATCTCGGCAGCGGAGCGCTTTTCGATCTGCGTTCAGTTGGCGTGAATGACGAACCGGGGGTCCCTGAAAGTCTGCGCACTGGCGTGGACGTAGTGACCTACAGCGGAGACAAACTCCTCGGCGGCCCACAAGCCGGCATTCTCAGCGGTCGTAGCGATCTCATTACCCGCATGCGCGCCAATTCGCTCTTTCGCGCGCTTCGCGTCGATAAGCTGACATACGCAGTCCTCGAGGCCACCCTACTTGCCTACGTAAAGCACGATCACGATGCGATTCCGGTTCTGCGCATGATGCGTTTATCCAAAGAAGAGATTGTCAAACGGGCGAAAGTTATCGCGGAGAAAATTCGGCGGCCGGAACTGTCCGTAAGCGTGATAGACGGCGAATCCGTCATCGGCGGTGGGGCGGCACCGTCTGCCGTGCTCCCCACGACCCTGCTGGCCATCACCAGCAAGACTCTCTCTGCGGACGAACTGGCAGCGCGCCTGCGCGCCTCCAATCCACCGATCATCAGCCGCGTGGAAGATGCCCGCGTTCTCCTCG